>JAKJFO010000001.1:69176-90447 GCA_022704885.1 Candidatus Rifleibacteriota bacterium
CTGTTCATCGCCGTAGCCGCTATAACCTTCGCGGGTGCTGAGACGATCGACTTCCTTGTGCAGGCCTTCGACGATGTGTGGTGTAAGCGGTTCGGTAGTGTTGCCGATTCCGAGGCTGATAATCTTCGCATCAGGGTTTTTCTGCAGATATTCGCGCTTGCGCCGATTAATTTCGGGAAAGAGATAACCGGCTGTGAGTTTTGCCATGTTCGGATTGCGTTTAACCATGTTTAAGCCTTGAATCCTTCGAGTTTTTCAAAGTTGAGTGTCGCAAAATAGTCATCGAGGGTTTCAGCCCGCCTGATCTGTTCGACCTCGCCGTTTTCGCGCAACAGCAGTTCAGCCGATCTGAGCTGGCCGTTATAGTTGAATCCCATGGCATGACCATGAGCACCAGTGCAGTGTATCACGATAGCATCGCCGATTTCCAGTTCGGGCAGCATGCGTTCGACTGCGAATTTATCGTTGTTCTCGCAGAGCGGGCCGGTTACGTCGTATTTGTGGTCGTTCGCCAGCTTTTCCTTACCGAGAACGGTTATGTGATGATACGAGCCGTACATGCCGGGCCGCATCAGATTGGCCATGCTGGCATCTAAACCGGCATAGCGACGATAGATGTTCTTGATATGGCGAACCCGGCTGACCAGCCAGCCAAAAGGCCCGGTGACCATACGGCCGTTTTCCATGACGATTTCGAGAGGTGCCAGACCATTGCCGACGATCAGCTCGTCATAGTCTTTTTTGATCAGTCGCGAGACCATTTCGAGATCGACTTCTTTGTCTCCGGGATGATAAGGAATACCATAGCCACCGCCCATATCTATCATTTCAATACGAATGCCAGTTGCGCGGCTTATTTCAACGACAAGTTCGAACAACATGCGCGCGGTGCCGACGTGGTATTCCTCTGACAGTTCGTTCGAAGCGACCATGGTATGCAGGCCAAAGCGCTTCACGCCTTTGCTTTTCGCAATTTTATAGGCTTCGATGATCTGGTCGCGAGTAAGCCCGTACTTGGCTTCTTCGGGCTTGCCGATAATCACGTTGCCTTCTTTGAGCCGACCAGGATTGTAGCGAAAACTCAGCAATTCCGGCGTTCCAGATGCTTTTTCGAGAAAGTCGATATGGCTGATGTCATCGAGGTTGATGATCGCGCCAAGTTTTCGCGCCAGTACAAATTCTTCTGCCGGTGTATCATTCGAGGTAAACATGATGTTTTCGCCGGTGATCCCGGCTTTTTCAGACAGCACCAGTTCAGCGAGCGAACTGCAGTCGGCGCCCATTCCTTCTTCTTTAAGAATTTTCATGATGAAAGGGTTCGGCAGAGCTTTTACAGCAAAATAATTCTTGAAGCCGGGCATCCAGTCGAAAGCCTTCTTAAGCCGCCGGGCATTGGCGCGAATCTGCTTTTCGTCGTAAAGATGAAAGGGCGATGGATATTTTTCAAATAGTGCGATTGTCTGAGCTTTGGTTAATGGGTACTGTCTGAGCATCAGTCGAAGTATCCTTTGGCTTTGAGCAGTTCGGCGTTGAGAATCCCACCGCCGGCGGCGCCACGCACGGTGTTGTGCGACAGGCCGACGAATCTTATATCGAAAACATTACATTGGCGCAGACGTCCGATGCTTACCGCCATGCCCTTGTCGGCATCGCGATCTTTGCGTGGCTGTGGCCGATTGGATTCTTCGCGGTAGATAATCGGCTGCGTCGGCGCAAAGGGCAACTGCAGCTGTTGCGGCAGAGATTTGAAATCATGCCAGATACGTTTTATCTCGTCGAGCGACGGCTTTTTATCGCCGAATTCAAGGCTGACGCAGGCTGTGTGGCCATCAACCACCGGCACCCGGTTGCAGTGCGCCGAAATCTTGATAGATTCATCATTAACGATGCGGCCTTCGGCGATGCGGCCGAGAATCTTGTGCGGTTCGACTTCTGACTTTTCTTCTTCGCCACCGATGAACGGCACTATGTTGTCGATCATATCGAGCGAGGGAACGCCCGGATACCCGGCGCCCGAAACCGCCTGCATGGTAGTGATGATCATCTTTCTGATTTCGTAACCAGCCTGCAGCAGGGCAAAAACCGGTGTCATATAGCTTTGCAGTGAGCAGTTCGGCTTGACCGCGATAAAACCCTTTTGCCAGCCGCGTTTGCTGCGTTGCGCGGCAATAACATTGATATGTTCATGGTTGATTTCTGGAATCAGCATCGGCACGTCATCAGTGCCGCGATGCGCCGAAGCGTTGCTGACCACCGGGATGCCACGCGCCGCGTAGGCGTCTTCGAGTTCGCGCGCGGCCTGTTTGTCCATGTCAAGCGCCGAGAAAACGAAAACGCAGTGATTATCGGCCAGAGCCGGGTTGTTGGCATCCTGCACGACCAGTCCGGCAACGCCGGGCGGCACATCTTGAACCATCTGCCAACGCCCGGCTACAGCGTCGCGGTAGGTTTTGCCGGCACTTGCCGGTGATGCGGCGACATAAGCAACTTCGAACCAGGGGTGCTGCGCGAGCAGGCTGATATACTGCTGGCCGACCATACCGGTCGCCCCAAGAACTCCAACTTTTATTTTGTTCATACTACCTCTTCAGTTCTATTACTTACCCGGGCTCTCGGCGGGATCTCAACGCTTCAGCGATTCGCCTCATCAACTTCTCGATTGCTGGAGCCTTTGAGTCAAATCTGCTCGGCTCACAAGCTTACGCTTATGAGAAGCCCGCCTACGCCCTTTGTTTATCATTAGTCATAGCCAAATGCAATTGCTCTTTGTATTCTTATCCGGGCTCTCGGCGGGAGCTGCCGGTGCGTCAAGCGGTTTCGAAGAAAGTGCGGTGCAGTTCTCTGATGCAGGTGTCGGCTTCACTGTCATCGACTATGAAGCTGATATTCACCTTGGAAGCTCCCTGCGAGATCATCTGCACGTTGATACCGCTGGCGCTGAGCACTTCGAAAGTGCGTTCGAGAATCTCAGACGAGCGTCTGACGTTGCCGACCATGGTAACAATGGTCTTGCCCTTCTTGATGGTGACGTTGGCGATCTTGTCGAGCGCCGCCTCCAGCGCTTCGATGCCGTTTTCACGGTTGTCGAGCGTCAGCGAGATACTGACTTCGCTGGTCGCCAGCATATCGACCGAGACCTTGTATTCGTCGAATATCTGGAACACTTTAGCGAGAAAACCATATTGGCCGAGCATGCGGGTCGAGACGATATCGACGACGGTAACCTTCTTTTTGAAGGTCAGCACGCGCAGCATCTCGTCTGAGTCGTCGAGCATGCTCAGGATAAGGGTTCCCGGGTGGGTCGGGTTATACGAATTTTTGACGCGCACCGGAATCTTTTTGCACATAGCCGGTATTATCGAGCGCGGGTGCAGCACCTTGGCGCCGAAATAAGCCAGTTCGCTGGCTTCTTCGAACGAGATGTTGCTGACCGGGCGGGCAGTGCTGACAATGCGCGGATCGGTGGTCAGAATGCCATCGACGTCTTTCCAGACCTGTATCTCTTTTGCACGCAAAGCGGCGCCGAGAACCGAAGCGGTCAGATCGCTGCCACCGCGACCGAGAGTCGTGATATTGCCATTTTTGCTCTTGGCGATAAACCCTGTGATGATTGGGGTGTAGGCGTAGTGACTGTTGAGATGGCCGAGAGTTTCGTCGATTTTTGCATAGGATTCTTCGAGAATTTCGCCGTTGTTATGATCGTTGTTGCTGGTGAAACCGATATCCCAGGCATCGAAAAACTTCGCCTCAACACCGATGCGGTTGAGATAACCGGCGATTAGCCGCACCGAAAGGCGCTCACCAAAAGACACCAGATAATCTCTGGTGCGCGGTGAGAATTCCTTGATCAACGCTATGCCGGAAAGCAGGTTCTTGAGCTCATCGAACAGGTCTTTGATGACATCAGGATTTACTTCGAGCTCTTCAGCGGTTGCGAGGTGCAGCTTGCGGATGTCTTTGATGCAGACCTTGCCGGCAAGGGCACGATCGACTGCTTCGAGCAGGTTATCGGTCGTGTCACCCATCGCAGAAGCTACAATCAAAGGCTTCTCGTCGATGTGCATCTTTATGATATCGACAACATGCCTGATTCTTTCGGCATTTGCCAGAGAGCTGCCGCCAAACTTCATGATGATCATCTGCAGTTACTCCTCACCCCGGTTTTTAGCAGGCAATGATACCCTTTTTAACCGCCAACCGCAAGTATCAACCATTATGAAGTGAAAGCGGCTGAGAGGTCTATTCGGGTTTCAGGATATAGCCTTTGATCACGGCTTCTACATCGGTCAGATCGGCGTCATCGATACCGATGTGGCTTTCGAGCTTTTTCTGAACCGCGACCAGAGAAGCTTCGACAAATGCTTCTGCCGGCAGGCGGTAGTTTTTGTTGAGGTCTTCTTCGATCTTTTTTATCTTTTCCTGATAGGCGGCAACACGGGTTTTCACTTCTTCGCTGACCATAGAATCGACGATATCACGGCCGGCGGCTTTGAGCTCAAGCTTTACCCGTTCGCGAATCGATTCTTCGAGGCGGTCCTGGATAAGACCGGGGTTGTTGATGATATTGTGTGCCTGCTGAAAGGTATCCCAGGCCTTTTTCAGCTCAGGTTGCGAGTCGATTACGCGCATCGCCTGCTCGAAACCGTGCTGCGCGATGAGATCGCGCATATTGCCGCTGCGCGCGGTGTTGATAAGATCGACGGCCTGCTCGACCTTGCGTCTGGTTTCGGGCGGCAGGCTCTCGATAACAGCTTCTTTAAGCAGTTCCTGGCGGTTGATCGATTCACCCTTGATCAGGCGCTGCACCAGCGGGTTGTTATAAACTTTGTCAGGCAGCAGCTTTGAGGCAAGTCGCTCAGTCAAGCCTTTTCCGGTAGCTTCTTCGAACAGAAAATTCACCGCTTTATAAGGATTGCTGCTGTTTTTAACGAGATCGACGACTTTTTTGAACTTTTCAAATTTTTCGACGACTTCATTCACACGGTCAAGTGTGTTGTTGATCCATTTGATCGCCTTGATGAAGCCTGAATCTTCTTTGGGCAGTTCGGTGAGAAAATCGTGCATGAGAAACTGTTCAAGCTCATTGCGGCGGGCGATAAGAGCGTCGAGTTTTTCGTCTTTGAGGCCGACTTCTTCCTGCAGTTTGAGAATCTCAATGTGCTTGTCCTGAAGGCTCTGGCGCAGATTTTTGCGGTTATCCCAGTCTTCCGAGGTGTATTTTTTCGTCATCTCGTCAATCTCAGCCTGGGTGCGGGCAATGACTTCACGACAGGTTTTTATCGAAGGATTGCCAAGACGACCGCTATAGCGATGCTGCATGCTCTCATCGGCAAGCGCCGCGTTGATTCTGGAGATTTCATTCTGATTGGTCTCGATCAGGCCTTTGAAATGGCCAGTGCTTGTCCAGTTGAAGGCCCGCGAGGTATAGGTGCCTTCTGCCATTCTTTTCGTCATGTCGGCAATCGACTTTTCCCAGCTTTCCGTTGCCTGCTCGGCGCTCTTTACGTTGTCAGCCGGCGTTTTGCCTTCAGCTACCTGTTTTTTAGTGTCTTCGACTCTCTTCATCTGCTCCTGCAGAGAATCTCTGGCAGCCTGCAGTTCTTTCGCATGCTCTTCAGTCAGCCGGGTCAGATCACTTTGAGCTTTCGCGATCTGCTCTTCATATTTTTTTATCTCGCTCGCAGCATACTCTTTGGTAACAGCAATCTGATCTTCATAATCTTTGATATATCTGATTTTCGCATGCTTCTGCAGAAAGAAGCCCCATTTGTTTTCTTCCATCTGATACTCGATCAGACGTTTTTCGGAATTGAGCCGGTCGAGCCGGTCGAGCAGAACGAGGCGCTGTTCGGCGCTCAGGTCGGGTGCATTGTCGTTCTGGATTTTTTCTATAGAACTTTCGGTGAGAGTCATCAGGTCACGAGCCCAGTTCTTTTTCTGATCGACGAGTTCCTTGATCTCAGTCGAAAGCCGCTTTACCTCTTCTTCGTTGCCGGCCTTGCGGGCAGCCTGCATCTTTTGCAAAGCGGTGCGTTCAGAGATATATACTGAGCTGATGATACCTTCCTGCGCGTATGATGCTGAAGTCGACAACCGCATAATTATTAAGATCAATCCAACCAACCATTTTGCTGCAACTCTCTGTTTAAACATTGCTGTCTCCCTTGTTTTATAAAGTAATGTCTTTTTTAAAGCCGTATTATATCAGGCAGCCAAACTATTGCAACCCTCAATTCATCTGGCTGATGGATATGGTATATAATTCAGGGTGGAGCTGGAGTTTTATGGAGGGACTTATGAGGAAAATCACATTGCTGGTAATATGCCTGTGGCTGGGCTGTGCGGCCATGCTGGCTGCACAGAGCGAGGCGACAACTACTGACATTCTGTTTGCGAGATACTATGTTAACTGGGCGGAAGGTCTTGATTTCAAAGGGATCACAGTTGACTCAGCCGGGCAGGTTCATCTGTTTGACTATGGATACAATGGGCGGATGCCGGAACTCGATCGCAATGCACTGACGTCAGATCAGCTCAAAACTCTCTATGAACCGGGAAAGAAGCTGATCGCGAAGGTTGCACCCGATAAGCTGCAGCAGATGATCGCTCTCGTTCCTGCTGTCGCTGTT
The DNA here is from genome assembly GCA_022704885.1 of Candidatus Rifleibacteriota bacterium. The sequence continues at coordinate 75,806 of JAKJFO010000001.1, forward strand.
GCAAGTATATCTGAACGCGTGCACGAAGCCTGCGATATGGGGGCTTATAAAAGCGTGGCATATCTGCTGGATGCTCAGACAAAGCTTTACAAAGAGATAAATCTTAAGACGAAGGGTGACTGGAGTTCGCACAATCTGGCACCGGAAGCCGCTGAAATTGTCGAGTGGCTGAACAGTCTTAAAGAAGAGTAGAAAGACACTGATTATGAAAAGTCTCGTCGGTCGATATGGCAACCGTAACCGTCTGCAGGTATGGTTTTCGCTGCTTGTTTTCACTCTCTGCGCCTGGTGGACGCTCAACCCCAGATCTTTTCATCTGCTCGATGGCACCAGCATAACTCTGGCACTGATGTTTGGCGCTCTTTTCGACTTTCGCTTTCCGTTCAATGTAGCATCGGCATGGCCTGAAGCCGCTTTCCTGATGATTACAGTGTCTATACCATTTTTGCTGCACGTTCATTTTCTCAGAAACGGCCTGAAATACATGTCGGCGCTGAATCTTTTCTGGTTTGCCTATGCTGCGCAGAACTGCTTCAGACTGCTCGACGCCAAAATCTATCGCTGGCCGGCAACCTTGTTTTTTGTTCTGAGCCTTACTCTGACTGTCGTTGCTTTGCTTAAATGCCTGCAAAATTCAGAAACCAGATTCGAAGACGGCTTCAAAGACGAAATCGATGAGTTCGAACATGGCGAAAACGAGGGTAGCGTATGAAATCAGCGAAATTCATTCAGAAACGGCTGCTGCGAAGCTTGCCACCGTTAACACTGCTGATGATAATGATTTTGCTGCCGGCCGGGTTATGGGCACTGATCGGGTTTGGCCCGGAGTCTGCAACTTTCAGAATCATCGATGCCGTGCAATATCAGCAGAACGGGCTGCTGTCTCTTGATGTCGAGATTATAACACCTGGCTCTGATCTGACTCCCCACATCATGATGCCCGGCCGGCGTTTCAACCTTGAACTGGCAGCGCCGCAGCATCTCGAACTCAAGATCGGGCAAAAGCTGCGCGGCAGTTTTTCTGGTGCAATCAAAGATCTGGAAAATGGTCAGATAATGATGGACGTAGATCCGGCTTCACTGCAGATAATCGAAGAAACCACCGACAGCCGCGATATTCCTTATTCACACTGGGAACCAGTTTTCGAATATCTGCAGTACTTCAAAGTCGCCTTCATCGTTTTCTGGTGGCTGATCGCCAGCCTTCTGATCTCTCGCCGCAACGCCGAGGACTAGTTCTGGGGTTTGAGGGATTCGATGTAGCGCATGACGGCCAGAACAGAATCGAATTCTTCGTCGTAGGCGGGCAGAAAGGTGGGTGAGCCGGGCAGGGCTTCGGGTTTAACCTTCAACAGCGCTTCGAGAAACTTTTCGCGCAGGTTGATCGGGCAGTCCTGGCGGCAGACGATGACATCTGAAGGTATTTCGTTGGTTTTGCCGAGTATGATGATGCGTTCGAGCTGGGCTTTATTGAGCTTTTTCAGGGTTTCTTCGAGGCAGACACCCGAATCGACCTTGCCTTCGAGCACAGCGCGCAGCACGTTGTCGTGGTTTTTTACAAAATAGACTTTTGAATGTTTGTGTGGATCAACGCCAAGCTCTTTGAGCAGATAGAGAGGGTAGATGTAACCGCTTGCCGATTCCGGGTCGACGAAGGCAATCGAACTGCCCTTGATGTCTTCAAGGCCCTGCACCTTGCCTTTTGCGGGCGCAATAAAAACGCCGCGATAGGCGGTGGCTTCACCGAATTTGGCTTTGGCTACCGGCATCAGGTGATCCTGGTCACGCCGGTTCAGATAAGCAGTCGGGCCGACCCAGGCAAAGTCGATGTTCCCGCGGGCAAGCGCATCGAGAATGCTGGCGTAGCTGTTGCGGTTCGACACCAGGCGAACTTCTTTGGCGCCTGTTTCCTTCTGGAGGAAGCGCAGCAGCGGCACAGCCTGTGTCATCATGTCGCGCATACTCAGATAAGGAATGCGTCCGAAACGGATGCTTTTTTCTTCGAGTTTGATCGGTTCTCCGGCCGGCAGAGCTGGTGGTCGCGGGGCGGCAGTCGGCTGCTGGTAGCTGTCGCCGGCGTCGGCGCTTTCCCCGCTGTCTGACTGGTAATCGTCGCCGGGATAATCAGAAAAGTCGTATTCAACGTCGTCTTCGTAGTAACCACCACGAAAAAAATCCTGCTCTTCTTCGTAGGCCGGGTAATCATCACTGTAACCGTCGGCGTCGTCCTGAGCTGATGCTACTGAGAAAGGCATTAACAGAGCCGCACACATAAAAACGAGAAGCAGGCTGATTCTGAAAGTAAGTTTCATAATTATTGTCTCCTGGCAGGTGAGTGCGTGGCACGCTCTGCATTAAAATCAGTTTTTGGGGTCGACTGAAGTATAACTCATCTGCGAAAAATTTGCTGCATGGTCGTGCAGATTTTGCGAGCGCGGTTGTCATGATTTGAGTATAATTCGTTTGATATCAGAAGATTTAAAGGCAGGAAGATTTTATGCGAGTACTCGAGCGCTCACCCAAGGTTCTCAGCGAAGCTTACAAGGCATTCGACACCAATCCTTTTTTTGCGCCACTCAGCGATGCACAGCGCGACCTGGTCATCGAAAAGGCTGGCACCATCGAAGCTTACACTGATGGCGAATTCATTCTCAAAACCGGCGACCCGGCTGATTTTCTATTTGTTATCATTTCCGGACAGGTTGCGGTTGTGGTTGGCGAAGGTGAAGATCAGATGGAGCTCACCTGCCTCGAGCGTTCGCAGATGGTTGGTGAAATGGCGGTGATACTCGACGAGAAGCGCACCGCCTCAGGTATTGCGCGTGGCGAAACAGTTATTCTCAAACTCGCGCGCGAGGTGTTTCGCAAAGTGCTGACTGCAGTGCCTGAGGCCGGCATGTCGATGATGCGCATGCTGGCCGAGCGGCTCAAAAAAACCTCACGCCCGCCAGTACACCGTGATTTCAGAGGCGACGCGGCAATTCCGCCGGTCGAGGTGCTGCGTCTGATACCTGTCGGGTTTATGCAACGGCATCGTGTGGTTCCGGTGCGCAAGCTGGAAAACAAGTTGCTGCTCGGTTACTGCGACCGTATGGATGAAAATCTTATCGCTTCGGTTACGCAACTGCTGCCAAGCATGAAGATCGAGCCGGTGGCGATAGAAGCGGCCTATTTCGAAAAAATCATGCAGGGCTACGGTGGCGATGCTGCGGCTGAACCGGTTGCCAGCGGCGGTTCTGGCGCACAGCACATCGACGATCTGCTCAAACGGCTGGTCGCCGAAGGCGGCTCTGATCTGCATCTTTCGGCCGGGCAGGTGCCAAGATGGCGTATCGACGGGCGCATTCTGCCCATTGCCGGCTTTTTAAAGCTGGCTCCAAACGAGGTATTCAAGCTGATAGCGCCGATCATGCGCCCCGATTCGGTCGAAGAATTCAACAAGACCGGTGACGAAGATTTTGCTTATGCGATGGACAAACATTCGCGTTTCCGCATCAATCTGCTGCGCGATTCAAATGGTGTCAGTGCGGTTTTCAGACATATTCCGAATACTATTTTCACTCTCGAAGAGCTTGGCATGCCCGAAGTTCTGCGGCGCTGGGCCGAGTCGCCCAAGGGGCTGATTCTGGTTACCGGGCCGACAGGCAGCGGAAAGAGCACTACCCTGGCGGCAATGCTCGACCATATCAACCGCAACAAGGAATGTCATATTCTTACCATCGAAGACCCGGTTGAATTCGTGCATCAGAGCCGCAAGGCACTGGTAAATCAGCGTGAGGTGGGAGTGCATACGCAGTCGTTTTCACGCGCGCTGCGGGCGGCACTGCGCGAAGATCCCGACGTCGTGCTGGTTGGCGAAATGCGCGATCTCGAAACCATTTCGATGGCGCTGGAAACCGCCAATACCGGCCATCTGGTGCTGGCAACTCTGCACACTTCAACGGCAATCAGCACAGTGAGCCGCATTGTCGATCAGTTTCCGGCCGAAGCACAGGAACAGATCAGAACCGGGCTGGCCGACAACCTGCTCGGTGTCTGCTGCCAGACGCTCTGTCGCAAGATTGGCGGCGGGCGGGTTCCGGCGCTTGAGATTCTGGTAATGGATTACGCGATGGGCAACATGATTCGCGAGGGCCGCACCCACATGCTGCTTACCGCGATGACCACCGGTCAGGCTCGCGGCAACCGTCTTCTCAACGACGACCTCGCCAAACTGGTACAGTCGGGCAAAATCACCAAAGAAGAAGCTCTCGGCAATGCCGTCGACCACGCTGATATGATGCGTCGCCTCGGCATGAGCAAGTGAATTGCTGTTGTGAATTGAAAGTGGTAGAATTGACCTGAGCTTGCAGAAATGAGGCGGAATTCTCATGCGAAAAACAGCTATTTTTTTCAGCCTGCGGATCATGGCAGTCCTGATTTTGATGACATCCTGTACAGCCAGTCTTATGGCTGCTGAATATAAAGTCGGGCCTTACACGCTCGATGTCGATGTGCGTTCGAGCCTGATGCAGGTTATTCCGCACGCTTATGTCAGGTGTCGATTGAGCGGCAATGCCATAAAAATATCGGCCTCGGCACCCGGCTATGTTGCGCAGACAGATGAAATTACGCTTAGACCGGGTCAGCTGATTTACCCGGTTATCATCAGACTGCCCGATAAAAAAGTCGGTCTCGAAGTGATGACCTTTGATTACAAGCCGATCGTATCGGCCTATTTCGACCGCTACCAGGGCGGCACCCCGACCGATGATTACGCGATCAACCTTTATCTGCCGATAAAGAGCTGGCCGCACCCGAAGCCCGAAAACGTAAAAGTCAACCAGCCCGGCTACGGCTGGCCGATTCAAAAGACCTGCGAAATCAGCGTTTTTGCTGATTTTTACAAGGTGCGCATGCTGGTCGACCGCGCTGTTCTCGATGATCCCAAGAATGAACTGCTGATTTACGTCAATACCTCAGAAGAAATAAGCGTTGCCGCGGCTGAACAGTGGCTGCTGACGTTGGCGCAGCTCGAAGCAGACGACCGGCAGATGGCAGAGCAGCTGGCCGGGCTTCTGGCAGCGATAATGCCAGTCGCCGAATTCAGGGTTTCGCCGCTTCCCCGCTCGATTGCAGCAGCATTCTCCTTTAAACGGCGATTCAAAGAACTGCATCGCGACTGATCTGCGATAGTCATTGCTCCGGCAGGTTTGCCGGCGGTAATTCGTGATGATTGCCGTCGCCCTCAAGCTCTTTAATTCTGGCAAGGCGGTCGGCTTCCCAGGCGTTTTCGCGCCGGTGAAACATGATGATTCTGATGATGCTGTAAAGCGAAAACAGTCCCAGATACGCCCATGAACGCGGATACAGGCTGCGGGCTGCGATTATTTGCGGGTCGGTGAAGCGGTCGTAATAGATGTTGTGGTAGGCAAGAACCTGCAGCCCGAGAATACTGATAAATGCTATGATCATCACGCTGCTGGGGCGCGAGCGCAGGCGGGCCAGGCCTGACAGCGCAAAAACTATGGCCGTCGCAAAAAGCTGAAAAAACAGCGCCTGTATCATCACTGCAGTGAACGGAAAAATGCCGCCCATGTCGTAATCTATCGTGCCATCGGCCAGAACAACAAGGTTCTCGCGCATGATCAGGTAACAATACGGGCCATGCAGGCTGAAAAGAATGAACAGAAAAATATACATGAAATGCCGAAACAGAGACGGCGACACATATTGCCGGTTAACTGACTCATCGTTTGTCTGACTGTCGTTCATGCCGTTCTGCCTTTTCAAGTAGTTTGTTCAGCTGTTCCGTGTCTTCTCAGCTGAATGATTACAGGGTACCCAATGTTTCTGGTTTATTCAACCAGATTGCTTTGTCTTGTCTAGTTTATTGAAAGCTGCATTATTGGTTCCTGCATATTCAAAATCGGCATCACACGAATACCGCCCATTCGGTGTCCCGACTGGCTTGCCCTCATTCGCTACAACTCTCACCGGACGAAAGCTTATTTTGTAAGCTATGGCATTGCGTAAATTTTGTACAGGGGTATGATTAATAAATACGTCTTGTACAATGAGGTAAACAATGAACAAACGACATGCAATGCGGGCTTTGCTGGTCGTTCTGCTGGCGGCGGCGACTCCGGCGATGGCCTGGGGGCCGGTCAGTCATATTTCGTTGTCTTATGAAGCTGGAGTGAAGAGCGGGTTTCCGGTGAGCGACGATCTGCTGGGGGCTTACCTGGCAGGCTCGACTGAGCCCGACATCGGTCTCGACGACGGCAAAAGCGAAGACTATGGCGTTTATCACAGCGAAGACTTCGCCAAGGCCATGGAAACCGTAGCACAGAGCAAAAAGAGCCCTGACCGCGAGATTCTGCTGGCCCGCGCGGCCGGCATGCGCAGTCACATGGCCGGCGACTCGGCGGCACACGGCAAAACCGGCTATGCTGAAGCCAAGATCATGTTCCCCGATATTCAGAGTGGTCTGCCGAAGCACACCACAAATGAACTGATCGTCGATATGATCATGTATGACCGCAATAAAGAGGCTCTTAAGAAGCAGAGCCTGAATTTTCTCGACGTCGATACGTTGATCGAAATCCGCAAAGAATACAGTCGCATGACCGGCAAAGAACTCAAAAATGACCGCGATGCGCTCAAAAAAGAGTTGCTCAACCACCGCGCCCTGGTTCTGACCGAACTGAGCCTGGCCCACCATCTTTCTACCTCTGACCCGGCCAAGCTCAGCCAGATGAAAGAAGAATATTCAGATCTCAACGTGGGCACGACGGATGGCAACGGCGCCGACAAGGCCATGACCAGAATTGCTGAGCAGGCAAAAGCCAGCGAGGATCTCAGCAACTTCAAAACCACCAGCAGGGGCTTTATAATCAAGGATTACCTCAACAATTCTCTGCTGGCAAAAAGCATGCAGGCTCTCGAACGCGGCGCTCTCAAGCTGACTAAATCAGCGGCGCTACGCGATTCCCTTCAGAATTTCGCCGTCGGCAAGGTAGAAGCCGCCAGGAACAAGGCTTTCGTTAACTTCGGCGTCAATCTGCTCAACAAAGACCTCAGCTTCAAGCAGGCGGTCGTGCTCGCCGGTAAAGCCACCAGCGGCTATCCGGAAGATCAGGCCCAGAAGCTTGCCTATCTCGAAATCGAAGCCGAAGCGCTCAAAGCGCAGCGCGACAAGGCGCAGGCAGAATACAACAACCGCCCCTGGTGGAAGTTCTGGCTCTACTTCACGAACTCTGACAAAGAAAAATACGAAAAGCTCGAAGCTCAGTATCAGGCAAAACTGCGCGAAATCGACACTGCCCGCGCGCTGATCGCTGCCAGCGCGAGTGTTGCTCCGGTTTCTGATGCTGATTATGCTGCCGCTGTCAGCGAATGTGCCGAACAGACTGCCCGGTGCGATAACGCAGCAGCCGGACTCGCCGACCTGCAGACTGCCGTCGATGCTGCTTACAAAAAATATGTAGCCGCCGCCGAAACTCAGGATCAGGCTGCTGCCAAGGTTGCCGAGCAGGAGCTGAATCAGGCCCGCGAAAATCTCAAAGCCGCCATGCAGCGCTGATAAACTTTTGCCAGCTTACATAAAATGATAAAGGTTTTTGTACGGTTCTATGAAGAACTTAACGACTTTATCAGGGCTGACTGGCGGAAGCGGCAGATAGAGCGGCAGCTCGGGCACCGCACGACAACCAAAGATCTCATCGAGTCTTTTGGCGTGCCGCATACCGAGGTCGATCTGATACTGGTCAACGGCGTTTCGGTCGATTTTGCGCATCGGGTCGATGACGGAGATATAATCAGCGTTTACCCGGTCTTTGAGTCTTTCGACATTTCAGAGGTGACGCGCCTGCAGGAAAGGCCGTTGCGCGACCTGCGCTTCATCGCCGACTGTCATCTCGGCAAGCTTGCCGGCAAAATGCGCCTGCTCGGCTTCGATGTCGAGTATCGCAACGATGTCGATGACGACGAACTGGCTACGGCAGTGGTTAACGACAAAAGGGTGCTGCTGAGCCGCGACCGCCGCCTGCTGATGCGCAAAATAATCGATCGCGGCTATCTCGTTCGTTCGCAGAGTCCCGAAGAACAGGTATCAGAGGTTATCAGAAGATTCGATCTCACCAGGCAGCTGCGACCGTTTACCCGCTGCGCCCGCTGTAACGGTATTCTCGAACCTGTTGAAAAACAGGCGGTGCTGCATCTTTTAGAACCTAAAACGAAGCTGTATTTTGAAGACTTTTTTCAGTGCCAGTCGTGCCGACAGGTTTACTGGCAGGGCTCACATCTCAGCGCCATAAAAGAGTTGATAAAGAAATTCAGCGATGGCTCCTGATATTGGCATCAGATATAATCCTATTCAAGGCTCTCTGAAAATTACTCAAAACGATGGGATTGCTTCGTCGCTATGCTCCTCGCAATGACAGGAACAAACGGAGTGTTCAACATCATTTTATATAGCAATTCAAGCTGAACCATCCCCGGGCAAATATTCGTCCTCGTGCTCAGCGAAGCGGTGCTCGTAATCGAGAAACAAAAGATCACTTTGAAGTGCTATAATTCTCTATCAATCGTATTCGAGCAGCACGATGGAAACGTCGTCGCCCCATGAGGTCGTGCCGGTGAGTTTTTCAAGTTTACCGTACAGAGCCTCGATCGGGTTGTCGAAGCTTTTGACCGTTTTTGCGGCTATCTCTGCAAATTCCCTGTAGCCTATCATTTCACCGTCAGGTGTCATTGCCTCGACCCAGCCGTCGGTATAGAACACTATGGCGCGCTTCTCGCCGATGTTCATCCGGGCGCCAGGGATCTTCAGAGTTTTGGTGGCACCCAGCGGGAAAGAGTTCATTTCGATGAACTCGTGCCCACCGTCAGACTTGACATGGATCAGTGCCGGATGTCCGGCGCCAGCGAGAAAAAAGTCGCCACTGCGCGCATCGATGCGCATCAGCATGATCGAGCTCATGCGCAGACGCTTGAGAATCGGGAGCAGATGCTGATTTATCGTCGTCAGTAATTCCTGAGGGTTCTGGCTCGGTCGCCTGACGACAAGTGGAATAGCGCTCGAAATCATCGCGACAACCACGGCAGCGGCAAGACCATGCCCGGTTACGTCTCCAATACAGACGTAAACATGGTTTTCATCATGCGGATCGACGAAATAGTCATAAAAGTCACCGCCGACCTGCTCCATCATGACCGACCTGCCGGTGACGCGAAGTCGCCCGAGACTCAGACAACCAGTTGGAAAAAGGCCTTCCTGCAGGGCATGTGCGAGATTGAGCTGGTCGAGACCTTCTTTTACCTGCCCAAACAGCAGAGTGAGGTCGAGCAGTTCGCCAACAGCATTGCCGATGACCGGCAATCGACGACCGGCTTTGAACAATGGTTCTACTGCGGTTTCAAGTTCGCCGACCGGTTGCAGCAGAAAGCTGCGAAGAATGTAGATTCCCAGTATTATCCATAATGCGCCTGGCAGCATGGTTGCAGCTAAAGCTGCAGCAAGGTCTTTGCCGTCACTCTCTACGCTGGTCAAAGGTATGGAACGTCCGATTACCAGATGTTCCATCGCTTCAGAACACTTCAGCTGGTAAAGATTTCTGGTGCCATCCTGACTTTCAGCGATGAAACGACAGCATTCACCAGGATTTTCGAGCCCGTTGGCAATCGCGACCATCGCTGCTGGAGCCTGCTTTGATGCAAAATCAAGTCCTTCGATGTCACGGTTGAAAAAGTATGATGCACTGCCGTCATCGGCTGCGCGGGCCTTTTCTGTCAGCTGCTGAACGAGCGCAAAGGTGAAATGACCGGCTCGCCAGTGCAACAGCAGAAAGTTCATCAGATCACTTTTCTGATCGCTGAGTATGAATGAATAATTAACGACCTTTTCTGTCCCTGACACAACTCTGGTGATCTTTCCAAGATCAGCCATGGTTTCGTTAACGTAATCCTCTTCATCGACTCCGGCTGCGGCTGCCATGACCGACATGGTCTGCCCCTGCGGACTTATCGTCACAGCTGTTGATCGTTGTTCGATGATGCGACGACACACACTTGTCGCCAGCCCTGACAAAAGCTTGTCAATAACCGGATCGTTCTTGTCGCCTACTCTGTAGCGAGCCGGGCCGAGCAGATGGTTTCGAATCTGCTCTTCGCCAATCAGGCCATTCTCATCGCCTCTCAGGCGAAACATGCTCTGATACAGCTCTTCGACTTTGCCGCCGCGGTTGTTCACCCTCTGTAGGAACCACTTTCTCAGACTCTCATGCCTTTTGGCGATATAAGTATAAGACGGTCTGAACTGAAACCAGGTGGGCGACAGCTTTTTGCCGTCCCGGGTAAAAACATAAAGATAACCAAGGTTCCATCTGCCTGCACCAACCTGTTCGCACCATTCAAGCACAGTTTGCTGACTGGAAAATGGCCGCTGTTGCTGAAGGTATTGCGTGATTTCCTGCTGCTGTGCAAAGGTATAGCCGCGGAATTCATGTTCAATGCTCTCGATATCGTGTGAAAGCTGCGAAAACCTCCTGTTGAGAGCATGCGAACTGCCGGAATACATTTCGAGATGCCCAATGATAAGCAGGCCCAGCAGCGGCAACCCGATTGCCGGGCCAAGAAACAGCAGCAGGCCCGCCCGCAGACATTGCGAATCAACCGGAAAATTTGTTTTTTCAATTCTCGTAAAACCCGTCAGCCATGCAATGCTGAGCAAGACGAGAGCAAGGGTTGAAAGAATCTCCCAGGCGAGCAGCGACAGCGAAAAAGGCACGCGCAGAACCAGAAAGTTTTCTTCAAAGGCAACTGTCTGATAAACATGCCGGTAGTCACTGCCAATTCCGGTTTCATCCGGGTTAACGCTCCAGTAATCAAGCTTCTGCTGCCAGTCAGCTGCAGAAGCTTTCGGAAGCATGGTCAGCAGGCTCTCAGAGCCATGCTGAACCTGTGTAAAAAAATGACTCATGGCTTTTTGCCAGTCTACCGCATTCTGGTCGAAAAGCAGGATGTAGGAGTATTGTCGACCGGCAATCGACTTCAGGCCCTGACTCACCCACCAGTCGTTTTCAGGCAGAGGCAGGCTGTAGATAAAATTGCGGCGGGGCATGGTGTATAACAGGTGGCCGGGCAGGTCGATAAAATCGGTTTTGACTCTGATTCTGGTATCCATCATTGGAATCAGACTGTCGGCGAACAGCATCTGCAGCAGTGGCGCAAAGTCGCCGGCCAGTTCGCCGCTCTCTTCGCCCTGAGCTGCAACAAAAAGACGTGGCTGTGTTATGCCCTGTTCGGCAAGGCTCTCAGTTACCAGCCTGTGCCAGGTTCTGATATCGTCGGCAACTGCCGCCCGCTTGCAGGCAGTCCGCCAGATTACCGACAATCTTGCTGCCGGCGCTTTGATTCTCAGCAGCTTTTCGACATCAAAACGCAGTGTGTCCGACAATAGTTCACGCTCGTAATTTCGCCTGATCGCCGAACTCTGCCAGATTCCAACAGCCAGAAACAGCGCAAATGGGAACCACAGCAGAATGCCGGCAAACAGGCGAAACCTCCGGGGATTGGCCATTATGACGACCTCCTGAGAACGACCAGAGAGCGGTCTTCTTCGGAATCGCCGGCAGCGGCCTCGTTGCCAGTCAGGTGCTGCCAGAGGGCTTTGAGCTCTGGCGGATTGGCCAGCCCGGGATTTGCCGTCACTTCTGCAGTCAGCATAGTATGACCACCGGAAGCTGACTCGGGGTCGAACAACTTCAGACAGCCAGAAGTTGCGAACAGCAGGCTCGACCCTGCCTGAAGCGTGATTGAATGGTTGCTGATTTTCGGCGGCTGAATCCTGCTCAGTGGCTGAGAGTCGTCTTCAAGGCTGGTCACACCGGTGCCGGTAATAAGAAGAGGGGCATGGTGGCCAGCATTGGCGATTTTCAAGGTGCCATCGTCTTTTGCAATAAGGCATAAAAATCTGATCTGCTGGTCATATTTGCGGTCGCGCATGAAAAAATCGCTGATGGCACGCAGAATAGCGGTCGGATCGGCATGTTCAGAACCTGTCATCGAGATGAACATTTTAATGCGGGCGCCAAGAAGGGTTGCCGGAATCGGTTTGCCGGAAATCTCACCGATGCAGAAAAGCAGACGATTTTCCGGCAGGGTCAGAACTTCGATGTAATCGCGGCCAAGAAACCTTCCGGGCAGAAAGAACGATTCAAGCGTAATGCTGCCGACGGCCTCTTTCCCCTCAAATACCAGCTTTTTGCGCAGTGGCTGGGCATTGTAAATTTCTGCAAAAGTATGTGCCGCCTGTTTAAGCCCGGAGAACAGGCGGCCTTCAGTGCTGGCCTCGGCTTTCAGCAGTCTGTCGAACTCGTGGTTTTTTATACCGGCCAGAGCTTTTGCCAGACGCCTGACCGAAAATGCCAGATTGCTCGAAATGAAGATCGCCGACAAAATGGCGATGCAGAAGGAAAAGGCCACGAACAGCATGATAAACGAGATGATGCGATGGTTGCTCTGCTCGATCGGTTTGAATGGCGTGGCGCCGAGCAGCACGACATCGCCCAGGTTGCGCGCGTGAATGCCAGTAACCAGGCAGTTGCCAGTGCCCGGCAGGTTGATGATACGATCGACAGTGCGTTTTAGACGCCAGACTTCTTCGCTGAGCATCAGCAGATCGGTGTTAAGCAGCAGCTGGTCGGGCATGCTCGAACGCGGGCCGCCGGCGCTCATTTCGACAATTCCGAGGCGCATGTCGCTGCGCTTTCGTGACAGAACTGTCAGATAATTTCTGAATATCTGCCCCGGGTCGAGAAAAGCAACGAGAAATCTGGTGGTTTCCTGCTTTTGTCGGTCTCTGACAAATGACAGATACATGCTTCGCTGGTAACCAACCCAGTTCAGCTCGATTATTCTGCCAAGGTTCATCAGAGCGTTGTGTGAAAACGACCTGACATAGCTCAGATTGAAAGTTGAGTCGGCCTTTTTGGGAGGAATATTGTTGAGATGGGCGACGACATTGGTTACCAGAAAACCGGCAATCTCGCGCAGAGTCTTTCTGCGCTCAGGGATCTCGGCCAGTTTTTCGATCACCTCGCCGCTTTCATTCATCAGATAAACGGCTTCGGCCATGTTGCCCAGCTTCGCAATCAGTTCGTCATTCCTCATGACAGACTTATCCGACCCGGCAAGGTTTCTCTGTACTGAATTGAGAAGCCCGGCAAGGCTGGCTCTATGCCTGATCAATCCGCGGTCGATATCATCGAGCGCCCGCTCGATCGTGCGGTGCTGTTGCCTGACAGTATTCTGTGTCGAGGTCTGCAGATAGTCGAAACACCATTGCGCAAAAAGAATCAGCACCGGTATCATCGCCAGCAGAATGGCACCCGTCATGACGCGGCGCAATGATATGTCGCGCCGCCGCACCACCAGCAGATATCTGCCAGGAAACGCTGCCAGCAGCAGAAAGCTGCATTGAACCAGCACAGTCAGCAGTTTCCACAGGTCGAGAATCTGTTTGTAATAGCCTTCGATGCTGAGGCTTCGACGTAGTTCGACGCTCAGGCCGTTTTTTATGTACGCTCTTTCTTCGATCCATCCGGATTGAAGAGCGGTGACGGGAACGGGCCGGCGATCTGATGCGTTTTGCGAAGATCTTTTCAGCGTCAGGCGATAATGCCCGGGCAATGCGGAACTTACGCTGCGCAGAACTTCCTGCAGCAGAGTCTCTTCTGCCTGCGGTGAAGCCTTGACCAGCACCATGATATGCGCAATCTGGCTGCTTAATGGCGTCGTTTTGTCGGCATTCGGGAAAAGCCGCCACCAGCCGGCATGAGAATACCTGCTGCAGCCTTTCAGCTCGATCAGGGCTTCCGGGCTGCGGACGACGGCAGCAAGAGCCTTGCGCTTGCCGATAAAGGCTCCCGAAAGAGCGTTGCTGCGGCTTTCGCTCATGCTTTCCGGTCGCATGAGGTAAGCCATGACCTGCTCGGAAACAGCCGCCTTTTCATGGGGAAAGCCATCGACAGCGACTCTTTTGCCGGCTGGCGAGTAAAATAGAAAAGTTGCCTTATCATTCAGTGGTTTGAGCAGATCGAAGGCGTAGGCGTTTTTGTTTTTTCGCAGCATTTCTGCGGCCTGCCGCAGAATGAATGGGTAATAAGTATCGGAAGTGCTGAATCTGGCGACTTTTTGAACGATCAGCGCCATCTGGCCACGTTCATGGGCTTCCCATTCGCGCATTATCTGGCTTTGCTTCTTTTCGAACCATTGCGAGATGACCAGGCTGGTGGCAAAAATGAGAACAGCGACGAACAAAAGCACTACGCCCGGCTTTTTGAATACAGCATCCGGAATTGTCGCCGCATGAGAAGACATATATTGAATATACGCTATGAAAGTTGCCTGAGCAACTCTAACCGACATTCTTCGCGAGCCGTTTATTGCTCTGCGCAGCTTTCGCGAAGCAGGGTCAGGCTAAATCGCAGAATCTTCAGTTCAGTTGGCAGATTTATCGAGCAGTCTGAACGAATATTTGGATGATGCCGGGCTGTTCAACAGTGGTCTGAAAACCATCAGGCCGCCGACATGTTTGTTGTCACTCAGGTATCGTTCAAAGTCCTGATCGACGATGCGGTTGAGTTTGAGCGAAGCATGGC
>JAKJFO010000200.1 GCA_022704885.1 Candidatus Rifleibacteriota bacterium
CTGGTCTGCCTGCGTCTCGATTCGCTCAAATCATATCACGCCCGCCGCGGGCTGACCGTCATCAATGCCGAATTTTCTGATGCGACTGGCAAAATTGGCACACGCTGGTTCAATCGGGTTTACCTGACCAAACAGCTGATAACCGGCAAGCATTACTGGCTGTTCGGGCAGGTGGTCAGAGTTAAAAACCAGCTGACACTGTCGAACCCAGAAATAGAACCGGTCGACGAAAACAGCACCGGATCAGGAGAAGCAGACCGGCTCACGGCAGTCTATGCTTCGAACGCAAGGCTCTCTGAAGCCAGCATATCACCACTTTCACTACGCCGCCTCATCGCCGGCATACTTTCCAGCATCGACTGGGAAGCGTCACTGCCAACTGAAATCAGAGAATCTACGTTCAATACCATTTGCGAAGCTCTCGAACAGGTGCATCGACCGGCTTCGCACGAAGTCGCCGCAAAAGCCCGTCACATTCTGGCCTTCTTCGACCAGGTGCTTTTTCAGATTGGCGTTCTCAAGCGTCGCGAAGCGCTTACCGGCGTGCTCAGCCTGCCCGACGCCAGCCAGGCAGAGGCCGCCGACTCTCATCTGCCCCTGCCCTTTCCGCTCACTGCCGCGCAAAAGCAGTGTCTTGGCGAAATCATCTACGACCTGCAGGCGCACACCCAGGGCAAACCACCGATGAACCGGCTGGTTCAGGGTGATGTCGGCTCGGGCAAAACGCTGGTGGCATTCCTGGCAATGCTGCATTTCCTCGATCAGATTGCCCCTGCCGGGCAATGCGCCTTCATGGCGCCCACCGAAATTCTTGCGCGCCAGCATCTTTGCAGCTTCAACCGCTTTTTTCCGCAATTTGCCGGGCGCGCCTGTATTGTTACCGGCAGCCTGAAAAGCGCAGAACGGAAAAAGCTCAATCAGGCGATCAGCAAAGGCGAAGTTAATTTCGTTTTCGGTACACATGCCCTGTTTCAGGAACACATTGAATTTGCCGGACTCGGTCTTTGCGTCATTGATGAACAGCAACGCTTCGGCGTCAATCACCGCCGCCAGTTCGTGCGCAAAGGCGACAACCCGCATCAACTGTTGCTGTCGGCGACGCCGATTCCACGCACCCTGTCGTTGACCATTTTCGGAGACATGGATACCAGCACGATTTCTGAACTGCCACCGGGGCGCCAGCCGATCGAAACCCTGCTGACTTCAAGCTTTGCACAGACGTTGCCGCACATCGAACAGGCGCTGCAGAATCAGCGTCAGATCTATCTGGTGTGCCCGTTGATCGAACTTTCTGACAAAAAAGACTGGACATCGGTCGAAGAAGCGGCCGATCGAATGACCGACATGCTGCCTGATGCCCGAATTGCCTGCCTGACCGGCCAGCAGACCTGGGACGAAAAAGAACGGATCATGCAGGATTTCAAAGATGGCAACATCGACATGGTCATAGCTACAACCGTCGTCGAGGTTGGCGTCGATAACCCGAATGCGACGCTGATCATCATCGAAAATGCCGACTGCTTTGGTTTGTCACAGCTTCACCAGTTGCGTGGCCGGGTTGGCCGCGGCAGACATGCCTCGATGTGTATTCTGGTTTCGCATATTGCCGAAGAGTCAGAACGCCTTAAAATACTCGCTTCGACCAATGACGGCTTCGAACTTTCCCTCGAAGACCTGCGCCTGCGCGGCCCCGGTGACCTGGTCGGAACCAGGCAGAGCGGACTTTCGCACCCGTGCTTTTCGCATCGTATCGGTCAGAAGCTTATCGAAAATTCGCGCCGGCGCGCCTTTGAGATTTTAACCGGCGAAAGTGCTGCCGTTAAAGAATGGTTCATGGCCCAGATGAAAAAGTCGTTCGGCGACAGTTACATAACATTCATGGAAGGCGGATAAAATGCGGATAATCACCGGCAGCGCCAAAGGGCGCCGCCTGAAAATGCCAGGTGGTGGCAAAACCAGACCGGCAATGGACAAGGTCAAAGGCTCAACCTTCAACATGATCGCCGAGTTCGTGCCGGAAGCTCGCATACTCGATCTTTTCGCCGGCTCGGGCAATCTTGGCATCGAGGCTCTCAGCCGTGGTGCCAGTTATGCTGCCTTCGTCGACGCTTCACGCGAGTGTACCGGCACGATCAGAGAGAATCTCGAGATCACCCGGCTCGCTGACCGCGGCGAAGTTTTCACCACCGACTGCCTTAAGTTTCTGCAACACCACAGTCTGCCCAGATTTGACGTGGTATTCATCGATCCGCCATACCTCAAAGGGCTATTTGAACCGATTCTCAAATACATCCCTGAGTGCCCGATGTTCAGCCCTGACACCCTGTTCATCGTCGAACGCCAGAAAAAAGATGATCTCGGTCTCGAAGCGATGACGCAGTATCGCCTGCTCGACGAAAGGGTTTTCGGCGACACGGTAATCACCTTTTTCAGATTGAAAAGACCTGAAGCCCAGCCCCCGCAATCAACCTGACCCCTTCGCGGGCTTTATGAATCCCCATTTTATTGTGCTTACTACCAGTAATTCCAGGTCAAAAGTCGTCATTGCGAGGAGCGGAGCGACGAAGCAATCTCTTGCCCGTAAGATTGCCGCGTCGGGCTGACGCCCTCCTCGCAATGACGGCAAACTACACGTTCAATATTGCCAAGACACTCGCCCCCTTCTCCGTCATTCTGCGCGAAGCGAAGCGGAGTCGCAGAATCCATGTTTTTATTGCCTCACTGGATCCTGCGACTGCGCGCAGGATGACGATTAGCCGGTGTTAGAGCAAAAAAAAACCACCCTTGCGGGTGGTTTTTTGAGCGGGCGTTAAAGCAGGGGGTTACTTGCTGCCGGAAGCTTTGAGGTTCTGGTAATCGTTATAAGCTTCGCGATATTCGGCGAGAGCGCGCTGAACATCAGCCGGAGAAGCTCCACCACTGTTGGTAACAAGTGTGGTGTATTTCTGGTAGGCGGCAATGTATCTGTCGTGAGCGGCTTTCAGACCGTCGCTGGTAGTAGGCACTCCGGTAACGGCAGGTTCAGTGACGCTCGTCGTAGTCGGAGCCTGGGCAGGTATGGCAACACTCGGCGGTTCATCAGATATGGCAACCGCATCACCACCGATGGTGATTACAGGGTCATTACCGACGCTTACCGGGCCAACTGCATCACCGCCAGGAACAACACCAGAAATCTGATAGTCACCAGGAGTTACGTAAATTTCGTCACTGCCGGGAAGGACTTCTGAATCTGGGCCGGAGGCGGCGTTGCCACCCTTCTTGGCTTTATAGCGTTTATAGAGGAAATAACCGACGACAGCTGCGCCGACGATGATCAGAGCAGGAATGAACAGCGGGCTGGCGAAGATACCGGCGATAAAACCACCCACAGCGCCGATAGCTGAAGCTATCGCACCACCAAAAGCGGCCAGAGCGCCGACGATACCACCGGCAGTGGCAGCTGCGCCACCGACGACTGCGGCTCCGATACCACCGGCACCAGCTACTGCTGCGCCAATTGCCGGAGCGGCCAGAGTAATACCAACACCGGCAGCCACACCAACACCGGCACCGATCAGAACGCTCTTCTTATCGAGCGCGTGAACCGGAGACGGATTGAAGATGGTGAAGTCAACCAGCATGAGAAGCGATAGAACAATGCAGAGCGTCACTTTCAGTTCGTAACGGCGTATCATATCGAACCCCCTGTTATCATCAGAGATAATGTACCTTGAAGATTTAATTTAAGTTTAATGACGGGCGGGCAAAGCGTCAAGACAATCGCATGTTTTTTTTCGCAAATTGCATCTTTTTTTTGCCGGGCGCCAATAACTGCTGCCGCAATCACTCTGGCATGTTCTGCAGAAGGGCTGAGAGAACAGTATTGCGCATCTTCGGGCGGTTATTCTTAACTGCCAGCGCAATCGCCCGCCGGGCGCCGATAAATACCATCGTCCGGCGCGCCCGGGTCAGTCCTGTGTAAAAAAGGTTCCGCTGCAGCATCATAAAGTGCTGCGTCGAAGCAACCATTACGACAGCCGGGTATTCGCTGCCCTGAGACTTGTGTACAGTTACCGCATAGGCATGGGCAAGATCGAGAAAATCTGAGGTCTGAAATGTTACCGGGCCCTGCGGAAACTCTATCAATGCTTCCTGGTCTTCAGCCTGAATGTCTTTGATCAGGCCTATATCGCCATTGAAAACTTCGAGATCGTAGTTGTTGCGCAGCTGAATAACCTTGTCGCCGACCCGGAAAATCCGGTTGAGATGCTCGAACTCATTCTTTTCAGGTGAAGGCGGGTTCAATGCCTCCTGGAGAACGATATTGAGATTGGTTGCGCCAAGTTTACCCCGGTTCATCGGAGTAAGCACCTGAATATCATTTACCGGGTTGTAACCAAACCGGCCTGGTAGACTCTTCTGAACGACGTTTTTGAGTAACCCGATCAACTTGTCGGGCTCATCGGCCGCCACATAATAGCAGTCAGACTGATTCTGGCCATCTGGAACAGTCAATACCGGCATTTGCCCATGATTGATCAGATGCGCGTTTTTGATGATGTTCGAAGTTTCAGCCTGCCGAAAAATAACATTGAGCTTCACTACCGGCACTTTGTCTGATCTGATGAGCTCATTGAGCACCAGACCTGCTCCGACCGAAGGCAGCTGGTCAGCGTCTCCCACCAGAATCAGTGAAGCATGCGACGGTATTGCCTGCAGAAGGCTGTAAAAAAGCTGCATATCGATCATCGACGCCTCGTCGACTACCAGAGTATCGCAGTCGAGCGGCTGCTTCTGGTTGCGCTTGAAGCCTTTTTCCTGCGGCGAAAATTCGAGCAGACGATGAATTGTCTGAGCACTGAAACCAGAGACTTCAGAAAGACGCTTGGCAGCGCGTCCGGTCGGGCTTGCCAGCGACACCCGCCGACCCATCGCCCGATGCGCGCTGACAACCGCCTTAAGCGTCGTAGTTTTGCCGGTGCCAGGCCCGCCGGTTATGATCATAAACCCATGACTCAGCGAGTTTTCGACCGCCAGCTGCTGAATTTCGCTGAGCTGCAGACCATGTTCGGCAAATGCCCGGTCAAGCGCCTCGATGATTTTTTCGCGCGACACCTCGCGCCGGCTCTTTAACAGAGACATGATCAGCGTCGCGCTGCCTTCTTCAGCCCGATAACCAGCTGGCAGATAATAAAGGTTCTGCTGCCTGAACTCGCGCTTAACCAGTTTCTTTTCGGCCAGCAGCGCGTTCACCGCCCGCTCGATATCTGCGCTTTCAGTCACTCCGAGTGCTTCAAGAGCAACTTTCAACAGCTCTTCTTCGCGCAAAAACAAGTGCCCGTCGTTTGCCGCGTTGCTCAGAACGTAGAGAATACCGGCCTTGAGGCGACGCAGGTCGTTGCCGGTGATGCCAAATTCGGCGGCAATGGCGTCGGCTTTCTTGAAGCCCATGCCCGAAACCTCATGCGCCAGAATGTAGGGGTTTTCAGAAATCTTTCTGACCGCTTCGCGATCATACTTTTTGTAGATCTTTACAGCATAAGCCGGCGAAATGCCGTGCCCCTGCAGAAAGATCATGATGTCCTGAATCGAACGCTGCAGAAACCAGCCGCTGCTGATCTTGTCGGCCTTCGATGGCCCGATACCGGGGCATTCGGCCAGCTTTTCCGGCTCCTTTTCGATCACCTCGAGCGTATCGAGACCGAAAGTTTCGACGAGGCGCCGCGCTGTCGCCGGCCCGATTCCCTTTATCAGACCCGAGCCGAGATACTTTTCGATGCCTTTGAGCGTTGCCGGTTTGAGCAGAGTGAACTTCATCGCCTGAAACTGCATGCCGAAATTCGGGTGGCAGGCCCAGGTTCCATACACCCGCACTTCTTCGCCCGGCTGAATATAGCCAAAATTGCCGACGACCGTAACCCCCTGCGGATACTGACGCGACGATGCCCTGAGCACGTAATAACCGCTCTGCTCGTTGCAGAAGGTTATACGATCGATGGTAACCGTGATACATTCATTTTCCACAAGCTATTTATAACACGGTTTCGGCAAACAATAAATAGCGATGCAGCCCAGATTTGACAAGTTGCCCGCAGAATGCTAACTTTCGACGCATGCACAACTTCGTTAAAACCGCCCTGCTGGTAGCGACAATATTCGGGCTCACACTGCTGCTCTACAAGCCTCCACAGCCGCAGGAAGTCGACAGAACCAGTTTTGTTGCGGTTTCAGCCGACAGCGCCATGATTGCCGGCAGCCGGCAGGATTTCGCGATCTACACGCTCAACCCGCAGGGAAATTCACCGGTGCCCCTGGCCGCAGGAAATCTCGTCGCCACCCTGGTTTTCCCAGGGAAAGAGCCGCTGACAATCAAAACCGAAGCGAAACACATCTCTGACGGTGCTTATACAGCCAGTTTCAATGTTCCAGACACACATCTGCCGCCGCAGGCAACTCTCGAAATCAGGCACAAAACCAGCGGCCGCCCGATCTTTCGCGGCCAGGCAAAAATCGGCAGAGAAACGACACTGCTGGTCATGCCGCCGCCAGAAGTCATCTACGCGGGCAGCTGGCTCAACATACGAGTGGCAACTATCTGCCGGAAATCAGGCAAAGGCATTTTCAGAGCACCGGTAAGAGCGAAACTTACGACTCCAGGCGGGCAGCAGACGGTGAATCGGGTGATTCACAGTGATATCGATGGCATGGCCGTTTTTACAACGCACATCAACAACAATGCTGCAGGCGGTATCTACAGATGCGAACTCTCGCATGGCCGCGAAAAAATAAGCCTGCACCTGAATATCAGAAGCATGAGTGAAAAGCGACGAAATCGCACAATGGCAATTCAGAACCGCGACATCAACCCGCTCGTGAATCTTCTGGAAACCAGCCCGAAAACAGCTGAAATGCAGCATTACTATTTTGCAACTTCGCTGCGACAGCTTGACCGAAAAGCCGTTTTCGATGAAGTGAATATCGACCGCAACAAGATCTTTCTCAGCTATCGCTGCCCGAATTCAAGCTGGCGGCAGATAGAAGTCTGGCAGAACGGCAGACTTCATTACAGTTCTGATCTGCAGATCGATTCCGGCCGCATTTCATTGAGCTTCAAAACACCTCTGCTGACCGATATCCCGATAAAATTAAAATTGTGGTTTCTCGACAATGATGGCATCAAAACTTACGAGCAGGCTTTCTATATGGCTGATGAACAGCAGACTCCAATCAATCTCTTCGTAAAATCGGCCGACCGGATATTCGGAGACGACGGCGGGGTGCAGCTGGCAGGCCGGGCGTTTGCCTTTCCTGGCCTGTTTGCAGACAACCAGGATGGCAAAGTTCGCACAACTGCTATCACCACAGAACTCGACCAGACGATAGAACCGTTGGCAAAACCTGCCATCGACTTCAATATCATACGCGAGACGCCGGCCCGCCTGCTCAGCTCAGATATGCGGTACCGGCCGGGCCGACGATTTTTTCTGGTCGACGATGAACTGCAGCTCAGCCGTTACAAGTTTTCGAATCTGAGAATATGGCATCATCCGCGCCGCTTTCTCGGCAGCCTGATTGGCGCACTCATGCTGGAACGTGCCAGTATAGACTTTATCATCGGGGAAGCTGAAATCCGCGCCCTGCGCCTGCAATACCTCAG
>JAKJFO010000201.1 GCA_022704885.1 Candidatus Rifleibacteriota bacterium
CATGACTGCAACTAAAGAAGCCCGCTTTTTTGTGCCGGCTTACCCCTGCCTCGATATTACCGACCCGACCGGTGCCGGTGATTCGTTCGGTGGCGGTTTCATGGGCAGTCTCGCCCGCCATGGTGATTACAGCGAAGCCGGATTCAGGCGCAGCATGCTTTATGGCGCGGCCATGGGTTCGATCACCGTCGAAAACTTCAGCCTCGACTCATATCTTGCACTCAGGCCTGAACTGATCGAAGAACGCTATCAGGCCCTCAAAAAAATGGTAACGCTCGAATAATCGATTCATTCAACTTCCGTAAATAACGTAGGGGTTCAACATGTTGAACCCCTACGGTCTTTATCAGAAGGCTTTTAGAAAAAATATGCCTCGTCGGGCTTGAGTTGGCATCGACATTTGTCGGTGCGGGCTACCGGCACTTCTTTGACCATGCGAACCAGTATCTTGTGCAGTGTGCCGATGCTCTGCTGAAACATCTTTACCACTTCCTTCGTGGTGACTTCAGGAACATCTCCGACCAGGCCGGCATCGTAGTCGGTGATCATCGCGACGTTGACGATGCAGATGCCGAGTTCCTGCGCCAGCACGACTTCTGGATACTGCGTCATGTTTACTGTATGCCAGCCCATGCTGGTAAACCATTTGCTCTCGGCTTTGCTCGAAAACCGCGGTCCGTTGATGACCACGATGGTGCCGGCTTCATGTACACGGGCCCCCTCGGCTTTGATCGCCTCTACAGCAATCTTTCGCAGCTGTGGGCAATAGGGTTCGGCTGCTGAAATATGCATCACATCAGGACCGTCGGCAAATGTGTCGGCGCGGCCTCTGGTGCGGTCAACAAACTGGTCGGTCACCACAAAATCACCAGGTTTGATATTGGTCTGCAGCGATCCGACCGCACAGGGTGAAATGATGCGTGATACGCCGAGTTCCTTCATGGCCCAGAGGTTGGCCTGATAATTGATCTTGTGTGGTGGCAGGCTGTGGTTGCGGCCATGGCGCGGCAGGAAGGCCACCCGTTTGTCGCCGATCGTGCAGATGTCGATAACATCGCTTGGCGCACCATATGGCGTCGAAATTTTTACCTTTTCTATTTTGTCGGCTGGCAGTTCATACATGCCACTGCCGCTGAAAATGCCGATGTCGGCTTTGCTGCTGTTTCTCATTTTTCCTCCTCGTGATAAATAAAACACAGGGATTCGTAAGAACCCCTGTGTCGGTTACCTGTTAAAATTTACGGTCAGGCAATCTGGCTTTCGACCTTGCAGATTATCTGATAAGGCTCTTTCTTGTCGACGCAGCGCTCGTGAATGATGACCTTGCTGATGTTCTTGTCAGACGGAATGTCATACATCAGATCGAGCATCAGTTCTTCGATGATGCGGCGCAGACCACGCGCCCCGGTGTTCTGGTCGATCGCCTTGCGGGCGATGGCGTGCAGAGCTTTCGGTGTGATTTCGAGATCGACGCCTTCCATGCGCATCAGCCGGCTGTACTGCTTGATCAGCGCGTCTTTGGGCTCGGTGAGAATCTTGACGAGATCATCGACCTGCAGGTTGTCAAAAGTCGCCATTACCGGCACTCGGCCGATGAATTCAGGAATCAGGCCAAAGCGCAGCAGGTCTTCCGGCATGATGTCCTTGAGCAGCTCGCCCACCCGGCGTTCACTCTTGAGTACCGGAGTCGAGCCGAATCCCATGGTTTTTGCCGATGAGCGAGATTCTATCAGCTTTTCGACGCCCTCAAAGGCGCCGCCGAGCAGAAAGAGAATGTTCTTGGTGTTGATCTGAATGTAATCCTGGTGCGGGTGCTTGCGTCCGCCCTGCGGCGGCACATGTGCGACCTTACCTTCGAGAAGCTTGAGCAAGGCCTGTTGAACCCCTTCGCCAGACACGTCACGTGTTATCGAAACGTTTTCGCTCTTGCGCGCGATTTTATCGATTTCGTCGATATAGACGATGCCGCGTTCTGCCTTCTGCACGTCATAATCAGCGGCGCGCAGCAGGTTGAGCAGAATGCTCTCAACGTCTTCGCCTACATAGCCGGCTTCGGTCAGCGTTGTGGCATCGGCGATGCAGAATGGCACGTTGAGCAGTTTGGCCAGAGTCTGGGCAATATGGGTCTTGCCCGAACCGGTTGGCCCGATGAGCAGAACGTTCGATTTCTGAACCTCGACGTCGTCACGGTGCGACAGCGATTCTTCCAGTGAGATCCGCTTGTAATGGTTGTAGACCGCGACCGAAAGAATTTTCTTGGCGCGCTCCTGGCCAACGACATACTGATCGAGAGTTTTAACGATTTCTTTCGGCTTGAGAGCGTTCTGAAGCGCCGTTGGAATATCGTCATCCATCTCTTCAAGGATGATTTCGTTGCAAAGACCGATACATTCGTCGCAGATATAGACCTCGGGACCGGCGATCAGTTTGCGAACCTGATCCTGGCTCTTTCCGCAGAAAGAACAACGGAATTGAGGGGCCTTGGAAAGCATGCTTACTCCTCGTTGGATTTAGCTTCGACTACTTTGCGCTGTACAACTTCATCAATCAGGCCATACTCTTTGGCTTCCTTCGAAGACATGAAAAAGTCACGGTCGGTATCACGCTTGACCCGCTTGAGCGGCTGGCCTGTATGGTGCGCCAGAATGTCGTTGAGCATGTCTTTCATGCGCAGGATTTCCTGTGCCTGAATTTCGATGTCGCTCGCCTGACCCTGGGCGCCGCCTAACGGCTGGTGAATCATGATACGCGAGTTGGGAAGGGCGTAACGCTTGCCCTTTGCGCCGGCCGCAAGCAGCAGCGCCCCCATGCTGGCCGCCTGACCTATGCAGATGGTGCTGACATCGGGTTTGATGTACTGCATGGTGTCGTAGATGGCCATACCGGCAGTTACTACGCCGCCGGGGCTGTTGATGTAGAGTGAGATATCCTTTTCGGGATCTTCTGATTCAAGGAACAGCAGCTGAGCTACGATCAGGTCAGCTATGTTGTCATCGATTCCGCCGCCCAGAAAAATGATGCGGTCCTTGAGAAGGCGTGAATAGATGTCGAACGCACGCTCGCCACGACTGCTTTGTTCAATTACTATTGGTACGAGAGTCATGCGTCAGAATCCCCCTTGTTGATATCGGCGTCCTTAACCATATCGTAATTAATCTGGTTATTTTTGAGCAAAAAATCGCGAATTTTTTGGCTGCGTAGCGAAAATCGTACGTTTTCTTCGCCATCATTCTCGGAAAGTGTGCTCAACAGCTTCTCTACCGGCATGTTGTATTCTTTGGCGCGCTTTTCGATTTCTTCGCGATAGTCGGCATCGGTTACTTCGATATTTTCGCGCTCGCCGATCGCGTCGATAATCAGCATGGTTCTGGTCTGGCGCAATGCACGCTCGCGGAAGGTCTCTCTGAATTCGTTGACATCCTTGCCGGAATTGCGCAGGTAATCCTGAATGGTCGTGCCAAACTGGCGCCAGCGGCGATCGAGGCCCTGGATGAAAAAGTCGATGGTGCTCTGAACCATCGATTCAGGAACGTCAAACTTGTAGCTTTCGATTATCTGGTCGAGAATGCCCTCGAATGCACGTTCTTCGGCATCGTATTTTGCCCGCTCTTCGAGATCTTCACGAATCTTGTTCTTGAGAGCTTCGATGCTGTCGAAATCTCCGAGTGTGCGTGCGAATTCATCGTTGAGTTCCGGCAGGGTGGGGCGGGAAACGCGACTGAGCGTTACCTTGTAATCAAGAGCCTTACCGTAATATTTCGAGTTCTTTTCTTCGTCGCCATCGACATTCACCTGATAAGTTCGGGTTTCGCCGACTTTCATGCCGAGACAGGGGCTGAAGAGCTTGTCGTTTTCGACCATCTTGTGCGCAGCCTTGTCGTCTGAAAGTTCGCTGTCAACTTCGCCGGCATGTGATACTTCAATGCTCGCCGAAAAATAATCGCCGATTGCGAGAGTGGCGTCTTCGACTGCTTCGGTTTTGCTGTGCTGTTCGCGCACCTGGCCGAGTACCTTGTCGACGCTTTCGTCATCGACTATTTCGCGCTGTACCTGCGAGGTATAGTTTTTGTAGTTGAATTCACCAAGTTTTGGTCGAACTTCAAAAACTGCTTTAAAAACAAAGGGCTTGCCTTCGGCCAGATCAGACTCTTCAAGTTCGAAACGGCTTACCGGATGCAGCTTGGTTTCTTTGATGGCCTGCGGATATACTTCCTGGACCAGTTCTTCTTCAACCTGCTCCTTTACCGAATCTGGGCCGATGTACTTCACCAGAACCGAGCGGGGAACCTTGCCTTGTCTGAATCCCGGAATCTTAACCGACCGGGCGGCACGCGAATAAAAGCTGGCGTAGGCGGCATTCACTTTTTCGGCTTCTACTTCGACGGTGAGAGCGACTCTGTTGGCTTCAAGTTCCTGAACCTGTGTCTTCAACATAATGCGATAACTCCTTGAGGAGAGAATTTCTGATTTGCAAAAAATTACAAAAGACCATGCAGTGCCGCATGGAAACTTAATTATAAACGAGATAGACGCAAAAGTAAAGGCAGTTTGACATCAGCAAAAAAGCCCCTGTCAGGGGGTGCCTGGGCAGGGGCTTCTTCTGTTGAAAGCCGTGACGAATCTTACCTGATCTGAGAATTCAGTTCAAAGAAACTGGTGCCGGTCAGAAATCACTGCCGAAATCGTCGTCACTGCTTGTGCTGGCAGGCCTGGCCGGAGTTGTATTATTGGTCGTTGTCGTTGTCGTTGTCGTTGTCGTTGTCGTTGTCGTTTTGGGCGGGTTGGATGCAGCTGGGGCTTCAAGCCGAAAGCCTTTCAGCAGGGCGTCGTAGCTGCGCTCGGCCTGCGCCTGCTTCATGCCTTTGAATGTTCCTATCAGCATGTAGCCCTTGCCTCTCGCAGGTACCACAGTGAACACAGCAATACCGTCGTCCATCTGTCTGAAGACCATGCGACGGGCAGGAACCGCATCGACCTTGGTAACGCTGTCTCCAAGAAGTTCTTTGCCGTTTACTGATTCGATGAACATCTGCGGAACTTTTGCTTCTTTGAGGAAGGGTTCTGCTACAGGAATGTCTGGATGAATGATTATAGTCAGCGCTTCGGTTTCCTTCTCTGTAAGCAGAAAAAGTGGAACATTGTCCGATTCCCCCTGGGTTACGCGTTTCCACCTGTCGGCCCAGACCATGCGGAACCCGTGCTCAGCGCTGACCAGTTCGCCTGCCTGCGTTGTGGCAGCTGAGGTGAGCATGATATAGCACAGCAGGAGCATGATGTGCAGCAATCGCGAGGTTCTCGTCGGTGAGCTAAGCCGGGGTTGTCGTATTAACATATGATGTTCCTTTTCTGGAGTTTGAGTTCTGAGCTGATGGGCCGTTACTGGTCGAAAAAAGCCTGAAGCTGTCCGGCAGTCTTGTCAGTTCCATACCAGATGTTAGCTTTACCCGGCATTCCAGGATCCTTGTAGAAATTGAAGGAAGCATGGCCTGGCATACCGCCAAAGGTGAACGTCTGCAACTTGGGTTGACTGAATCCGAACGAAAGTTCGTCACTTTTGATGCCGCTGCCGCTGATTTTCCATTGCAGTTCGGCTGCGCCGGAGAATGGTATTGCTTTCTTGGCCCAACTGTCTGGATAACTGCCATGTATGGTGACCCTTATGTCATACAGGCCGTCCCATGGGTAGTCCTTTGAGTTTGGATCAGATCGCGAAACCATGCGTATGATCTCGACGAGGAACTCTCCGGTGGTGTCAATGCCTTTGACGAACTGCGGTTGTGTGCGATAATCGCTGTTCTTACCATCAACATCAGGGTCATAACGGAACTTGCCACGATATACTCCACAGAATGGCGTATTTCCGCCTCCGGTTGAAGCCTTCGGAGGAGGCGCCGAAGTTGCGGGTTTGCTCGCCAATGGATCGAGAAACCAGCCGACTTTTTTGGTAGAACCGGCTGCTGGGGCGATGCCAGATTCGCTGCGGCTATCTGAAGCGCCTGCCCTGGCAGAACCTCGAATTCAGCGACCCCTTTTGCGTTGGTGCGGGCTGTCTGATCGCCAGCAGTTACTGTGGCTCCTGACAGCGGTTGGCTGTTCGCGCGATTTTTCAAGGTGACCTGAAGGATTGCGGTGCCTTCCGGGGTGAGGGTGCCGCCGACGCTGACGAGCTTGCCTTCTATCTTTCTGGTGAGCTCGATCATCTTATAGCCGGGTTTATACAGATACACTTTGACGCTTTCTCCGGCAGCAATCTCCATGGTCAGGTTGCCGTCTGCGTCGGTGCTGCCGATGAAATCAGCGCCGTTTACCACGGCTTTGACTTTGACTCCTTGCAGAGGCGCTTTGGTAGCCTTGTCTCCCACCCGCACCTTCAGCGGAACCGTGTCGATATTCACCAGAAACGTCATCTGGGCCTTGCCGTCGACCATTTCGCATGATCTTTTCATAGGTGGCAGCGAGCCTTTGCTGCAGGTCACCGAAACTGTCGGCACAATTGGCATGGCCAGTTCGACGATACCATCCGGGCCGGTGACGCCGACTACATCGCCTGGTGATACAGTGGCAGTAACTCCGGCTACGCCTTTGCCATCTTTACCTTCTCTGATAATGACCCGCACAAGACCTGCGGCGGGTTCGAGGGCGACAGACACTTTTGCCTGGCCTTTATCGACCGGGCTTGACCCGGTGCCATTGGCGTAGCCCTCGCGGGTGCAGGTGACAGATGCTGTTTTACCCGATGCTCTGGTCAGGACTATCCTGGCAGTGCCATCCGCTCCGGTTGTAGCGGTTCCGCGTTCTGAGCCTGCTGTGCCGGTAACTGCAACACCGGGCAATACGGCTCCGGTTCTGGCATCTTTAACCAGAGCTTCGATAGTGATTCCATTCGCCACGCTCAGGCGAAAAACCATATCGGCAGGACTGCCAGGGCTTCCCGCCCTGACCGTTCTAATCTCTTCATATGGCGGCTGATCCGCTACAAATAAAGTGAACGTGTATTCGCCCTCTTTGGGAAAAACAAGCTCAACTGATCCGTTGCCTGAAGTGGCGCCGGAAACCTCGTTTCCGCGGCCGCGCGGCTTTGCCGCCAGACGGACACCTGCAAGCGGCTGTCCGGATCCTGAGTCAATGACCTGAACGCGCACTTTCACTTCAACCGGAACAAGATCTACGGCGATTTCCTGAGGCGCGTCGGTAGTGCTTAAAGACCGGTTAAGAGGTGAGTCTTTCCAGGTTACGTAGCCTGCCTTTTCGATGGTCAACTCGCCAGTCGGCCTGAACCCAGGCGCCGCGCACCGGCGTGCCATCGGAGCTGTCCTGCACTCTGACGGAGATGATGCTGTTTCTTATCAGAGCCTGAGTTGCAGCTTTTGCCTTTTCTACTTCACGGGCCAGCAGCTGTTTAGCCTCATCGACTGCCCATTCAGAGAGTTTGCTCTGCAGATGCTCCTTGTAAAACCTCAACCGGAAAGCTTCTGCATGAGTCTTAACCGCCCATCGGTCCGCTTTTGCAAGCTTTGGCAGGTTGATGCCCTTTCGTGCGAAAGCATTGC
>JAKJFO010000202.1 GCA_022704885.1 Candidatus Rifleibacteriota bacterium
AGGCCTGCAGATGCTGCCCGTTAGCGCGGCATGAGGTAGCAGTTCTGACGGTCAACAGGGTTGCCAGACCGGCAAAAAGAACCAGTATGGCGCCAACAATAAATGCCGATACATCGAAGCTCAGGCCGATATTTTCGAACAGTTCGGCAAAGTAGACGAATTCACGGTGCATGGCCAGCCTGAATTCAGGCGTGTGGCTGATGAAAGCCCAGGTGGTCAGGGCGCCAGCTGCGCTGCAGATGACGGCAACTGTCGCGGCCTGCCAGGCCGGTCTGGGCAGAACGCTGGCTTCGGCCCTTTCCCGTCTGCTTCGCAAAAGAGCGGTCAGAAGAAAGACCGGTGTGACGAACAGCAGCGGCAGCGCCCATGACCAGAGCCCGGTATCGACGCCGGGAGCCACTGCCAGAAAGAATTGCCTGAGCGTGACTTCGCCGCCGAGAAATGCCAGCGCCAGCAGCATGAAGTTGAACCATTCATGCCTGGGGCCTTCGTGCTGACGGGTTTCGAGTCGGTAGAACAGCAGAATTCGCGCTTTCATGTTGAGAAAAGCAACTATCAGCACGAAGAGCAGCAGGCTGTAAAAGTTCAGCAGGCTGAATGTCTTGATTGGCAGCAGCATCAGCAGCAGAAAGAAGCCGCCGGCTTTGGCCCAGAAGCTCGAACTCTGTTGCAGCATTTTGCTCTCGAAGTCCGGAAAGATCGCCGAAAACTGCAGGGCGGCCCAGACGCTGGCGCCGGTGAAAAGAAAGGTCATCAGCACCACGCGCAGTGCGGCGACCAGCTCGAAACCCATGAACCAGGTGGTGCCGGCTGCCAGCGGCAGAAAGACCACCGATGACACTGCCAGCCAGAATGTGAATTTGCGTTTGAGAATCTGCTGCGGGTGCAGCGGCAGGGTTTCGAGAAGGGCGATGGTGCGGCCTTCGCTGCCGATGGCGTTGGTCGGCCCGAACATGCAGAAATAGATGATGCCGGCGTAGATCATGTTGAGGCCTGCATTGACCGACATCAGCTCGAATGCTTCCCGCGTGATCAATACATTGACCAGTATCAGAGAGATCGGCATCAGCAGGGCGTTTACTCGAATGTTGTAGTCGCTCTTCAGAAGCAGATGATCTTTTTGCAGCAGCCCGCTGAAGCGGCTCTTCTGGCGCTGCTGACGATTGTTAGATCTTGTTGT
Organism: Candidatus Rifleibacteriota bacterium; assembly: GCA_022704885.1. The sequence goes on from JAKJFO010000202.1 coordinate 1,181, forward strand.
TCTGTTTGCGAGTGCTCCGGCATCGAGAGCGCGATATAACAGGAGTCCGAAGAACAGCATGGCCGCGAGCCAGAGCCCGCTGAACTGCCAGAATTCAGTTATAAAACCGCTTCGAAATAGTGTCGCACCCAACCAGCGCACTGGCTTGAGCGCGAAGATCACATCCTGATACTGCATGACGAACTCAGCCAGATAATACCCCAGGGGGCCGCTTGAGTGATCGACCAGCATAACGGGGATGACAATGACAAAGCTGGCCAGAAACCCGAAGATCGAGAAGAAATTGTTGATCGACGTGATTGGCAGATAGCGGCGCAGAGTAAGCATGATCAGGTTGATGATGGTTCCGATCAGAATGCTTATCTGGGCGAACAGCAGCAGTGACAGAACGATGGCGGTAAGGGTGATCCCTTTGTGGCACGTCGCTGTCAGAAAACCGGGAAGCAGAATCATGGCGCCGATATAATCACTGGCGAACCGCTCGAAGGTCTTTACACAGAACAGACTGGCCGGCGGTACCGGCAGTGTCGTCAGGTAGTCGAAATCAGAACTCATCTGACCGGCATTGATCGTGTGCCCGGTAAGCAGGTCGCTGACGAACACTACCATTATGCCGAAAAATGCGATGAAGCCGACGATCCATTCGATCAGCAGAGCTTTTTCTGCGGCGATGCCTGCTATCATGTTGAAAAAGTCAGAAATAGCCGTGCCAACCATCAGCACGAGAAAAATCACGGCCGTGGCCACCAGCACCAGGCGCTTGCCGGTAAGCTTCGCTTTGAGGGTATTGAAGAATATTCTGAGTTTAACTTTGCAGAGAGGAACCACGGTCACGATAAAAGAGCTGTTCATACAGATATGTACGGCCTCTGCTTGTAGCTGATCAGATAAGGTCTAGCGCCAGGGTTCGCGGTAGCGTTGCTCGAGATAGTATGCTTCTTTTTCCATGGGAATGTCAAAATCTTTGCTGCGACCGGTTGCATCGGCCCAGGCACACTGCAGGCCCCAGTTGATACTCCAGGCGGTGTCATCGACCCAGGTGTCGCCGATTCGCTCATCCAGGCCTTTGATGAAGCTGCCGGCGCGTAACGGATACATGGCATCGCGCCGGTATTGAAATGTGTGTACCAGCTCGTGACCGGCATGAGCACCAGAACCGTTGGTGGTAAAAGTATTGGCATTGCTGTAAGCCAGTGCGCTTGACCCGTTCAGGGTGCCATCACTGTCGGCGCTGCGTTTGAAAGCCATGGTGCCATAACGCAGACTGCGTTTGAAGTCCAGGGTCGAGCCTTCGATAAGATGTATCGCCGGGGCGATCACAGAGTTCAGGCCCGGGCGTATTTTGATATCGCCGTCTTTTGCGATGAGCCAGACCGGGCCGATATCCATCCTGAAAACGAATTTATCGCCTGCCGATTCTGCTATCGATGCACCCAGATTCACCATACACTTCGCCTGCCAGGCTTTTGCGGCTGATTCTTCCTGCATTCTTGGCGCCATTTTGAAGCCCTGGTGCATGAGATATCCACCAAAAGCGGCCTGTATTGCAGCTTTTTGCGGATCTTCGCCGTTGTGGTATGCCCGTATTGCTGCAAATGCCGCCGGCAGCGCGACGTTCAATATCAGCACATCCCTTTCATTGAATGCTCTGACTTTGGAATGTGAAGCGGTCATGGCGACCAGGGTCACGATCAGCAGAAGCGATATTCTGCACAGTGAGCGGGCAGATGGCACAGTTCGACCTCAAGTTTTTTTTTACTGTCGGAACGAGTGCCGGATTTTTGAACGACGAAATGCAAAAATCTTTGCGCTCAGCTCATCTGGTAGAAAACCTGTACCCTGCAGCGCCAGATGATATTTTGTGATCCGGCGATATAAGCCAGTTTCATGCTGATAAGTCTGAATTTATGGGCGTATGGTGACATTTTCCGAAAAAAGTCATTGAGGGTTTTGAAGTCACGCGCCGCGATTTCATAAGTTGTTTCAAGAATCTTGTTTTCGGCGTCACGTTCTTCGGTGTCACTGATTGCGACGTCGGTTTCTTCGGCGATGAGTTTGACAAATTCGCGCAGATCGGCGGCCGGCTTGACTTCTTTGTTCTCAACCACCATTTCGGGAATCTCAAACTTGATTTCAAGCAGCTTTTCTTCACCCTGTGGGGGCGGGCCGGAAAGGATTTCAGTGCGTCCTCCGCTTGCCTTTTCGAGAGCAGAGACAATACCGGCTTTTTGTACTACCGAAGAGCAGCCGATTTTGACCTTAACCCACACTGATGTGCCGTCGACGACAAAATCGTCAAAATCCATGGTGATGATATTATGGCTCGCCTGGTCTTTCAGAAGCCTTTCGATGACATCGAAGGCTTTTTCACTGGCAGAAACCGGAATCGGCCGGAAAATGCCGGGCACTCCCACGGTTTTCTGTGGTTCCGGGGCTACTGTTTTGAGTTTTTCAATGAAGCTTTTGATCTTGGCATTTTCAGGGTCTTTGTCGCGGGCAATAGTGATGTTGTGCCAGGCTGTAACATGATCTTTGAGACGCCCTGCGATGACAGCCCGCATGAATCTTCCGCCCGGGTGGTCGGGTTGGCGCTCGAATACCAGTTCGACTTCTTCGATTGCGCGCGCGTAATTTTTGCGTGAAAAATGCCGGTTGGCAAGCTTCATGTGTACCGAGATGTAGCGCTGGTCTGAGTCTGAAACGATCTGTTCGGAACTGTCGATATTGCGCCCGGTTGGCTGTGACGGAATCGAAATATTGACCGACTTGCCGCCGACGTCGATATTTTTGCCACCAGACTGCTTTTCCTGATACTCTTTGGCTTTTTCTTCGAGTTTTTTCCAGTCGATGTCAGCAGCCGAAACCGTTATTACGAGGGTACATAACCATATCGCAAAACTCAGTTTTGCAATAAATACAGACCGGTCATGGCATGGTTGTCGGCTCACAGGCTTACTCCGCCATCGATGCGCAGCTGGTTGCGAAAAGGCGCAGGCTCAGCCGGCTGCTTCCGAAATCGCTGCTACTGCTTCTTCTTCTGAGGGGTAGGCTTCGCAGAGAGTCATGACTCCTGTCATCTGCAACGCGGTCTGCGTCAGCTTCGACAGGCCGGTGATGGCTACTTCACCTTCGTTGTAATCTATAATCTGTACCATGATGTCGAGCAGGGTCGAGAGACCGGTAGAATTGATGACCGGGGTTTTTTCGAGGTTGAAGACGAAGAAAAACTGCCCCTTGTTGATCATTTCGCTGCAGCGATCCCTGAAGACTTTGCCGCCGATGTCGTCGAGGTAGCCCTGGGTTTTGACCACGGTTACTTTGCCGTTCTGAATAATTTCTACATTGAATTCGCTCATATCTGCGATGATAGGTAGACAGCCGGCATATTGTCAAGTTAAAGTTGCACCGCCATATTTTCGTGCCAGTGCCCGTGCTCATAATCGTACTCGCCTGCCCTGCGAAGCTTTCGCGAAGCAGGGTAATCGTAATCGTGCTCGTAATCGATAAAGTTGTCGATTGTACTTGACTAATATTTGTCTTTGTTTAAGTTTGTTTGTGTCTGTTTTATTAAATCATAGAAATGAGGAACTTTATGACTGCAGTAACAGGAAAAGTCACATTCATGGGAACCCCGCTGACGCTGATCGGCAAAGAGGCGAAGGTTGGCGAGCGCTTCCCGGCTGGTATTGTTTTGTCAGGCAACGATCTGAAACCATTCAATCTCAGCGAAGTGCCGGGTTTGAAGGTTATTACCACGGTGCCATCTCTCGATACACCGGTTTGCGATACGCAGGTGCGCAAGTTCAACGAAAAAGCGGCCGGCCTGAAGGCAAAGGTGTTTGCCGTGTCAGCCGATCTGCCGTTTGCTCAGGCCCGCTGGTGCGGTGCCGCCGGTATCAAAAACGTCAGTACGCTGTCTGATCACGCTCAGATGGCTCTGGCAGACGCGCTTGGCATTCATGTCAAAGAACTCCGCCTGTTTGCCCGCACTGTGTTTGTCGTCGACTCTTCCGGCAAGATCGTCTATCGCGAGATCGTGCCCGAAATTACCAGCGAACCCAATTATGAAGCGGCTCTTACCGCCGTAACTTCGGCTTCCTGATTCGCATCAGATAAAAAACTGGCACCAGTCGGCGTTCTGCGACTGATGCCAGTTTTTGCTGTTGCTTTTATTCGCGGTTGATTATTCGGCGCACGCGCTCACGTTTGCTGCGCAGGCGCTTGATGAAAGCTTCTATATCGGAACTGGTGGCGCTGCTCGGGGCGGACGATTCGATTGTCGGCTTCTCCGTGGTTGCTGTCGGGGTGGCAGGCGGCTCGAGTTCGCTGATTATACGGTTGATGACGCCAAGAGCTTCAAATCTGCTTACAGGCTCATGGCCGGCAAACAGATTGTTGTTGTAACCGAGTCTGATTCCTGCTCGCGCCAGTGTTTCCAGTGCTTCAGCTACTTTGCTGCCGGCTTTGACGTCTGAATACAATATCAGCTGGTTTGATTCGCTGTGTGGCATGGAACTGGCAAGAACAGCGGTCATGCGAGCCAGCTGGCTGCGGTCTGCATTGCGGGAAAGCCCGAATTGCTTCATGATCTGGTCGATTTTATTTCGATATTCTGCTTTTTCGTTTCGGCAGAGAATACCCTGAATGACCAGACCGAGATCGCGTGAGCTGATATTGCCGGTTCCGTTTAATTTTCGACCCAGATTGGTCAGATCGAAAGCCCCGGCGCTGCGCAGGTTTTGCAATGGCTTTGTCATATAGTGTTCCTGCGGAACATCTGAAAACAAGGCAAATCTCTGAATATTGCCGTTCGCGATGATCAGATCATGCAGTCTTTTGAGAAGCCAGAGTGCTTCTTTCAGCTTAAGCCTGTCTTTGGGGCGGAAGGCGCCGTCAGGACTGCCCTGAATCACCCCGGTTTTCAATGCGTAATCAAGTGCCGGCCCATATTTCGAGTCAACCTGCCAGTCTTTGAATCGGGCATCAGTTCTGACTTCTTCCGGGTGCGGCAGACTGTTTCTGGCCCAGCCGTACATGATGCTGCGCAGAACGCTTTCGCAGGCTGTCTGGCGGGTAATAGTCCGCTCCGGTCGTTCTGAGCCGATAATTCCGTTGATCAACAGCTCATTGTGATCATAACTGTTTGTCAGGCCGGTTTCGGCGAGAACTCTGGCCAGGCTGTTCTGAAAAGCGGTTTCACTGATATTGTCATTTAATGCTCGGTTACTGAATTCATACTGGTCAAAAAGGCCGAGTTGTCGTGAAAACGCTATCTCGGGTGATAACGCGGTCTTTGCCGAAGCCTGAATGATCAGCGGGTCGAACGCGACCGTGCCAGCGACGGCTGCCGCCAGAAATCCAGCAAGAAAAGATTTTTTGCCCGATAGCATATTTGCCTCCGAGGTAATCTGATATAGTTCACCCCAGATATCGGCAACATCAGGAAAGTAATTTACCCTGCAAAATCATCAGTCGCGCACTTCGCAGAATCCATGATTGGCCTTATACCTGTAATCGCTGCTTCATTCGCTGTGTTTATCGAAATCCGTCTTTGTTTATCTGAGCCTGATGCGGTCTTTATAGCGTCTGACGAAATGTACGTTGAAACCGTCGACCTTCGCCAGATCGAAAACACTGTTGAATGGCCTGCTTTCAGGTATTCTGGCAGCTTTGCTCTGCGAAATACTGAAAAACGTCGCGAGGTCGTCAATACTGGCATTATTGATATTTATTGTGTCGCTGCTGCCTGAAGCAACGGCTTTGTCAGGGTTCCAGTTTTCAGCTGTCTGATCGTTTCTGGCACTTTCAGCGGTCTGCTCGAAGGTGCGGCCGGCGGCCTGATACACGCCCAGCCAGAAATCTATTATCTGTTGAGTCGCGACTGCGATCTGCCGTTCGGCCATTTCGCGCAGCGGTGCAAGACCTCTGCCGTCGCGATAGGCAATACCAATCTCATCGTAATTACGGTTGGCTTCTTTTGCCATGCTCTTTACCCGCTCTTCGACCGAAGTTACCGGCCGGTATTCGACTGTCGGCAGTTTCAGTTCTTTGAGGACAGGGTTAAGGTCGCGCTCGAACTGAGTATGATATTCAGATTCATTGGCGTCATAATCACGGCCGGCTGTGTGCAAAGGCTGGTTGATATCGGCGATATAATGTGACATCAGGCCGAGCACGTAGGCGGTGCCATCGGGATCCTGGCCGTTACGCACCAGTTCGACCGCTTTGTCGAACAGTTGCTGAATGCGATAGAGGCCATCGGTTGCCGATCCGTCGGGATGATAAACATGGCTGGTGAA
>JAKJFO010000203.1 GCA_022704885.1 Candidatus Rifleibacteriota bacterium
AACCTGCCCGCGCCCGCCTGCTCTGCGAAGCGGGGTTATGGTAATCACCTGTAGATTCTGCGACTACGCGCAGAATGACATTGACAGGCTGCGCAGTCACTCCTTGTCTAAAACAACCGACCGGCAGATCGATTCTGCCGGTCGGTCGGGTTTATCTGAGAAAATCCGCGTAATTTGCGGTTAACTCTTCATCAGCGTCGATTTCTGGTCGTAACCGTTTTCGCCCAGACTGCATACTGGTCACCGCTTGCTGCCAGCTTGAAAGAGGCATCAGGTGACCAGTCTTTGCCGCCGAGTTTTACGGCGACCTTATCATCGATTATCGCTGCATAAAGACCGTCTTCGGCCTTGATGATTTCGACCTTGCTGGTGCTGTTGATTTTGTTCTGCTTGCGGATGGCAATCAATTTCTGAATCTGCGCGTAGAGGTTCCAGTCGTAGGCGTGTTCCCAGAATACGCATGGAATACCGGGGTGCGTAAGAATATAGGCATAACCCTGCATGACCTTTTTGTCAGGAAATGGCCAGTGGCTCTGCTGTGAGCCGGTATCATGATTATCGAGAAAAGTTACCGCGCGTGAAGGCCACCAGCCGATCAGACCGGTCGGTTTGCCGTCTTTATCGCGCAAACGCCAGTATTCACCATGAACGGCAACCTGCAAAATGCCTTTGGTGGTGAAGTCAAACAAGCAGGCGACCTTGCTGGAGTTACCGTCGAGCCAGTTGCAAAGCTCTTTTCGATGGCCATCCTGATTGGGGTTCAGCGATGAACCCTGGTATGACATGTTGGTCCAGACTTCGCCAACCGAAAAAGCCGGGCTGGTCTTTTCATCATAATAACCGGCATATTTACTGGCATAACCCTTGGAATAATCATAACGCCAGGCCTTGAAACCAAGCTTTTTAAGCCAGTTCATCCATTCGGCGATGTCTTCTCTGACCTTGTCGTTAGTATGATCAAGGTCGGGCGCAGCGTGATAGCCGTCACCCGTGTCGTTGTTGCCGGTGCCGCCATATTGGCCGCGGCAGACCGCCCACTGCTCCCACTTCGCTTTGCCTGACGCGAAGTGATAAATGTTCCAGATACCGTTGTTATCCTGCTTACCGGCGCAGCGGTGGTTGACCACTATATCGGCAACCGGCAGTATACCCTGAGCGTTAAGAGCTTTTAAAGCGGCTTCGAGCTGCTGCTGGTTACCGTAAAAAGTCGGATTATCAGTGCCGCCAAGGTCGTAATAATCGCCAGGAAGATAGCCCTGCGGACTGACAGAACGAGAAACCGGCGGGAACCAGACGAAATCTGCACCAAGCGCCTTGATGCTCTCAGCCCGCTGTTCGATCAGGTTGTACCACTTACTCGGAGTACCACGAGCCTGACTGTTCCAGCCGAAGCCCTGCAACATTACGCCGTTGGCCACTTTTGGCGGGGGATCTGCCATGACCGGTGCCAGGACTGTGAACACACAAAACAACGCCAGAATGAGCCAGAGCGAGGCATCTTTGCAAAAACTTCTCATTTTTCATGCTCCCTGGAGGGTGTATTTTAGATTATACCAGAATTTCACCCCACAGAAAAGCCCTTAACACTGCCAGAATAATACATTGGCCTTTTATATAAACGACTACGCGACGATCCTTCAGGGATCTAGCATTCAACCAGAAAGAATTATCCACAGATTATGTAGAGGCTTTCATTGTGCCGTTCTTTAATTTTTCCAAAAACTATCGGTGCAATCTGCGGAAAAATTGTCTTGAAAAATATAAACTAACCTCTAAAACAAGGTTCGGCGCTGAAACTCAGAAGTAGTAGTAAATACTCTTGTAATCTTCCGGGTTTTCACCGAGTGTTTCGAGTTTTTTGAGATAATCGTATAATGCGAGATCTGCGTGAATGTATGAAGGAATATTGCTGATGTATTTTTCCCAGGGGTGAAACTCGTAAACACGGCGACCATCTGGCAGAATCGTCAGCAACAGATGGTTCTGCTCGGCTCGCAGGTAATTCTTGCCAAGCCCCGGCACGTTAAAGACCGGCTCGTCAGTTCTCGCCATACCAGGCAGCAGGCGCGCTTCTTCCCTGGCCTCCTGCTGCAGCCGCGCCAGCGGTACCCGGTAAAAATCGGTTTCCTGCTTGCCTTTGGCATTAAAAGTATAATAAGGTTCGACGCCAATCTGACGCAACCAGCGCCGCAGCACACTTACCTCGTAGCGGCGACAGTTCTGAATCGTAAAAACTGTCTGGTTATAGCAGTAAAGACCGCGCCGCCGAAATTTTTGAATCGCTTCCATCGACTGTGGGGTGATTTCGGAACTGTGCTCAAAATGTGTAACAATGACGATTTCGCGCCGACCCGGCTGCTGGAAAGAAGCGATCAGGTCTGCCAGTTCGTCGGTTATTCGCTGCGGCAGCACTACCGGCGTGCGCGAACCGATGCGGATACGCCATACCGTCTCTATTCGAGAAAGACGTTCCAGAACATATCTGATCTTGTCATCAGTCATCACCAGCGGGTCGCCACCAGTCACCAGAACCTCATTAACTGAGGGGTTGGTTGCTATCCAGTCGATGGCTGCGTCTATCTTATCTTTTGAAGCCATCGCACCCGGCGAATATACATCGTCGATTTCCCAGTTGCGCTGACAGTAAACACAGATCTGACTGCAGGTATTGTAAGGCTTGAACACGACAATTCGCGGGTAGCGTCTGGTTATCAGATCGATCGGTGAGGTATCGGTTTCACGCATAAAGTCAAGATCGCAAACCGACTGGTCGCGGCGGGCCAGAACGCCATCGACATAACTCATCGGCGGAATCACCTGCGCCCGCACCGGCATGTCAACCAGTCTGCCGCTCTGATAGTCGAACAACGACGCATAATAAGGCGTGATGCCAAACGGCATTCTTGCCGCCCGCGCCCGGTCTATCGCCTGCTTTTCATCAGGAGCAAGCTCAACCAGCTTTTCGAGCGTCGCTGAATCTCTGATAATATGCTCGAGTTGCCAGTGGTAGTCATCGAACTCAGCTTCAGTGCAGTCGAAATAGCTGATAATCCGCTGCCGGTTTTCATTGCGTTTCCCGATGATTACAGGATCGAGACCACATATGTATTTTTTCATCGACGCATCGATCTTTTCGCAGAGTCGGTTGAGATAGCGGGACCGCGCAATTCCTGCCTCGCGGCCGGTTTTGTGAATCTTCACTTCATCGCCATAAATGCCGGCTTTGCCGGCCATGCCGGCAAGAATTCGATAAACGTCTTCAAGAAAAGCGTCAGACAGGTTTACCGGAAGATTCTGCTCGTTCTTATGTGCCAGATCATACAGTATTTTAACCATGTCAAAGCCAGTCAGATGCGCACTGCGCCGCGTAAAAAACTGCCTGAAGGCACGCAGACAGGAAATCCGCAACGCCACCTGCAGCCCACTTAACTTCAGCGCTTCATCAGCATTTGCTTCGATAAATCTGCGTGATTTTGCCAGAAATTTGTCACGCGCACTCTCATAATCAGGCGCTTCCAGCAAAATTTTATGCAAAGGCGGAAACGCCGAAAACATCAATTCAACTTTTTCTTTGCTGTACACTGTTTCTCCAGACAGAGCAATTTCTTAAAATATGGCGATTTTCTTTAAAAAACCAAGAAATTATGCAAAATTTATAGCTTATTCACCATTAGCATAACATATATGCCGTTTTTATTCAATTACCATGATTTTTGCTAGGTAAAGATTCAGTTATGAGTGGAATCATTATTGTGAGTGCGCAGACAGGGATCTCATAAGCGAAAACTTCGAGCCAGGCAATATTGACGCAAAGCCATAGCTATATACCATAAATTGCGTCTGGTGAGAGTTGTAGCGTTGAGTCCCTAAAGGGATCCGCATCTCTAACGGCTGAAGCCGTAAGAGCTGCCGAATCCTGCCGAGAGCCCGGGTGCGAAATGTAATATGTTTAAATCTTGTTATGGTATATTCATACCAGGACAGGACTATCTTTTAGAGGAAAACTGATGAGTATTGCTGATAACCCAACGATCGCCATTATTATTGGCGTGATTTTCGTTGTTCTGTTCATCTGGGCAAACCGTTGTTCCAGTTGTGGAAAGATGTTCACCTGCGAACTCACAAGCCGCAGTCAAACTTCAGAAGGTTATCAAAGCTCATGGAAATATGATGAAGACTCGAAGCGGGCAAAACACGTTCGCAGCTATAGATATAGCTACAATGAAACCTATACCTGCAGTAAGTGCGGACATTCATACAGCAGATCAACCTCGAGTTCATATCCGTTGCCCTGTGGCTATTTTCTCTCAGCCGCCGAAAGAAAGGCTCAGGCCGAGGCTGAGCCGCCAAAACCTCGCAGCTGGTATAACCCGTTGCGCTGGCTTGCCTGGCTGTCTTTCAAAAGAGTATTCGTAGCAGCTGTTGTCTTATTTATCGCTTTCACTGCCGGTTTTGTAATTCATGACCCTGAAGTTCTCCAGTATCCAACCCATTTTCAAGACTACCTTGAAGACTATGCCGAGTCGTGGCTCGGCATCTTTTCAATTAACAAAACCATCAAACGGCGTACACAGGTCGAAGTCGTTGCCGGCAGTTGGCATGCAGAACGCTGCGTCTACGAATACCAGAGAATCGAAGGCGAATGTTGGGCAACAGATATGCCTGATGGCGCCACTGTAATAGAGAAAACTACAAAAATGCGGTCGGTGCCGACATATTCTTACAGTAACATCAATACTGCCAAGGAAGCACCAGCTGACTGGGTGAAGTATACTCATGACAGATGGCAGTTTGTAAAAACTCTCTTTGCTTCAGGAACCGACCTGCCGGTAGTTTACCCAGACAATCCCTGTAAGCCTGTCATATCAGGCGAGGCAGTCGGCGAAATCGCCTATGGCACTCGTAAAGCCGATGACACTTCGCTTGCTTTTTTCGTAACGCTGCGAGAAAAATCGACAGGCCTTTCGGTGACTGCCGGTGCTGCATATTATATGCGCGTCGCTGATCGTCAATTCAAGATTGCCAGCAAAATGAGTGAGGCCGATTACCGCTACCTGATGGAACAGCGTGGCAAACCCCTCACTGCCAGGCTGGTAAAATACTCATTTTCAGACACTGCCAATTTCTGGGTCTACGTCGACGAATACCCGCAGTGAAGATTCAAATTATTTGCGGGTGTTAAAAAATATTTTAAAAATTGTTTGACTTTAGATAGGGCTTTGCGATATGATAAAAAAGTTGAACGAAGCAGATCTTTGACAATAGAATCGGTGGCCGCAAGGCAAATACTTCTGAGCTCCGGCAGGTTTCAGGCAGTTATCCAAAGATGGGCGCAGATGTCTGGTGACAGGCAAAACGAACCGGAAGGGAACAAATAACCTCGGGTAACGTGAAACTGAAGAAGAAGTATAGGTCGAAAGGCGAAAAATCCATGGGGGGAGGGCTCCGCATCGTCGGAGAAACCAACTATGACAGCAGAAAAACTCCAGGAGGGTTTCGAACCCTGAAGGAGGAAGGATTTATCCAGGGCTGTTATAGCCAGATACCCCGAAGGACAAAAGGTCAGGAGAGTTGTAATCGCGGAGTCGGGGTGAAACCTGACAACGTAGGAGACGCTCTGAACCGGGAGCAAAGCTTCAAGGTTTGACTGAATCTCAAGATGGAAACCGGCTGCTTGCAGCAAGGGGCCAGGAAGAGCCAGGGTCGGGCGAACGTAAGTTCGATGGCCAGGCAGTGGGAACTGCCAGTGATTTCTGGAAGAAGACCGTGTAGAGACAGTAACAACGAAGGAGCAGGGCAGCTGGAAACAGTTGTCGATCGGCTCAGGGTAAAGCTCTGTAGATCATGACCCTGCAAGTGCCAGCGGGGCGGAATAAACCCGCAAGCTATCAAAGACGCAGGTTCTGCTGAGAGGTTGAGAAAACCTGGGAGCGGAACGCGACAGGGCCGGAATCCTGTCTGTCACGTCCGGTAGTGAAGGCGCTAAGAGGGAAAGAACCTAAGAAGGCGTTGGTGTTATCCAACCAATGAAAGTGTGTGTTGAACCTTGAAGTCGGCAGAAGTCAAAAAGAGGATAGAAAGACTTGTTAACTCCAGTCTGGTGATTGTATCGAAGGCCTCGAAGGCGATGAACGCCTTAGGCTTGGCGTAACCAATGTGCGTCATAGTGCAGTTGCGTTAACACTCTAGATGGCATGTAACGACACGAAGGGGTAACCGGAAGCGGTGACGCGACTGGTAACCACCCACTGATAGGTCTTCAGGAAGGGAAACCGATTCTAATCTGCAAGTTCAATAAAGTCCCCGGTCAAACGGGGACTTTTCTATTTCCCTTACTTTCGTGCTCGTGCTCGTGCTCGTGCTCGTGCTCGTAATCGTAATCGTAATCGTCTTCGTCCTCGTAATCGATTTTTCGTTTTCCGATTACGATTACGCGAACGAGCACGATTTGGGCAGAGAAGATTCTTTACCTGCGTGCAACTATCTGATATATTGCCTCAGTACAACAGTGACAACAGGGGGATTCCCGGTGAACAACAACAAGGAACAGGTCGTTATAACCGTGCTCGGCGCCAATAAACCCGGTATTCTTGCCGGTATTACCCGTACCATAGCCGACTCGAACGTTAATGTAGAAGACGTCAGCCAGAAAATCATGCAGGATCTTTTCGCCCTGATGATGATGACCGATTTTTCGACGGCCAACTGCAGCTTCGAAGAGTTTCAGAACCGTATGCAGGCGATGGCCGACCAGCTTCGCGTCAAGGTTTTCATTCAGCACGAAGATGTGTTCAGATATCAGCATCGTCTCTGATGCCGGCTGGAGGCCATAAATGCTCTTTTCCTTAGAAGAAGTCATCGAAACCATCAGCGCGGTAGGCGTAGAAACCTTCGATATACGCACGATCTCATGCGGTATCAACATCATGAGCTGTGCTGATTCAGATGTTCACAAGTGCGCCGCCAAGGTCTACGACAAAGTAATCAGAGTCGCCCGCGACCTGGTGCCGACCGCCCGCACCCTCGAAAAAAAATACGGCATTCCTATCGTTAACAAGCGTATCTCGGTTACACCCGTATCCATGCTTGCCAACGCCTTTACCGAGCCCACCGCGGTACCTATAGCTATCGCCCTCGATAACGCCGCCAAAGAACTCGGAATCGACTACATCGCCGGTTTCGGCGCCCTGATTCAAAAGGGCTTCACCCGTGGCGACCAGATTCTTCTCAATTCGATTCCCGACGCTCTGTGCAGCACCGACCGCGTCTGTTCAAGTGTTAATATAGGCAGTTCGCAGTCTGGCATCAATATGGACGGCGTCTATCGCATGGCCGAAATCGTTAAGGAAGCGGCCGAACGTTCGCGCGATAAGAACGGGCTGGCCTGCGCCAAGCTGGTTGTCTTCTGCAACGCAGTTGAAGATAAC
>JAKJFO010000204.1 GCA_022704885.1 Candidatus Rifleibacteriota bacterium
AGCGCCGCTGATATACTGGCGACAATTATGAACCGGCCACTCGCCGGCGAGCTCTGCCAACTCGTCAATATCGACCCTGAATCAGCCTTTGGCAGACTGCCCGGCCAGCAGCGCGACAACCTGATCAAACTGCTGACCGCCACACCGCTGACCGTCATCGGGCACGCCGGCTTCGCAGCAGCTATGGTCACCCGCGGCGGTGTTTCCCTCAAACAGATCAAACCCGAAACTCTCGAAAGCCAGCTCGTCAAAGGCCTCTATTTCTGCGGAGAAATCGTCGACCTGGACGGCCCCTGCGGCGGCTACAACCTGCAATGGGCCTTTTCCAGCGGCCATCTCGCCGGCCAGCTCAAGTAAGCAGTTTCATCATCAGGTTCTTTTTCTGAAGATAAAGGCAGCAGCAGCGGCAAAAGCAAATAAAATCATTACCTGAACGTGTGGCTGCAGGCCAAAAATGTATTTGCTTCTGACGAAACGCTCATAAAAAGCGCGCTCGTTATTCTCGACCATCTGCTGATCATGAGCGGGAAAAGCCGGCATTTCAACATTTCTGTCAGACTCGCCTTCGTTCTGATGAAATTTACAGCAGACAATTATCTGGTCTGGAGCATCGCGGTTCACCGCCGTAAGCAGCGGGGTGCCGGCCGACGGACAGCGTGCGACTTCTGCGATCTTGAGCTGCGCGGGCAGCGACATTTCGTTTCGTTTCGCTTCGATATCGGCTATCAGCCAGTCGTAATTATCGGCGGTCACCGCACTTATATCAGAATCTGGAAAGCAGGTGCGATACTGATCGAAAATTCCGGCAAACTGACGGCACTGATTATGACAGGCGCCATAGGCGTTGAAATGCGCCGTTGTCTGCAGATTCGGAATAATGATAATCCCGGCGAACATTATCATGCAGAATATAATTATACTTCTCATATCGATTCAGCCTGCTGGAAGCTATCTGGACTATTTGTTAAGCGTGTCAAGAAGAGTTACAGCCTTTTCGTGGCCAGGGCTGCGCTGAAGAAGTTCCTGGCAGACCTGCCTGGCTTCGTCTGTTTTTCCGGACTTCGCCTGGGCAAGAGCCAGATAATAGGCGTAGTTGTCGTTTCTCGAATCAGCCTTGTAGCAGATTTCGAACAGCGGCAGCGCCTCGCTGAGTTTCTTTTCTTTGGCCAGATTCATGGCTTTCTTAAAAGTCTCAGCGGTCTTATCGACCTGTTCGACTGGCGCAACATCAGCAGCCGGCGATGATTCTTTGCTCTCAGATTTTGCAGCAGAAAGCAGCTTAACCAGCTCTTCGCTGTTCTCAGCCTTCGCCATCTCGAGAGGCGAAACTCCCTCGGCGTTTTTCTGGTGTGGATCCCCACCGCTGGCCAAAAGCAGTGATACGATTTCACTCTTACCACCTTTTACGGCACTGTGGAGCGGCGTCCATTTTTTTATCGCATCGCCGGTTGTCGGCAAATTGGGATTCGCGCCATGTTTGAGAAGAAGGCTGACAACCTCAGAGTGGCCGCTCATCGATACATAATGCAGAGGTGAAACACCGTTCTTATCGGTTCGGTTGGCGTCGGCTCCGGCTTCGAGGATTCTCTTGATGACATCAGTCTTGAGGCCGGGAGACCAGGCGCTTATTGCGACATCGAGCGGATAATCGCCGTTCGACTGCTCAACTTTCGGATCGAAACCAGCTTCAATCATTTCCGCAACCAGATCATCGCGGGACATTCTTATGGCAAGAATAAACGGATGCCCCTTATGCGCATTTTCGAGCATTGTTGCCATCATCTGAGTCTCGGGGTTAGTTTTAAGTCTTTCCATTACCGCCAGAGCTTCTTTGGCAGCCGGGCAGTCGAAATCGGGCTGGCCGGCGTTCAAAGTCGCCGCTCCAATAGCTATAACGAGAAAAAGCAATAATACTGATGCAGATTTTTGTCTGAATAACATCTTTGTCTGGCTCCATTCGTTAAATTGCAGCTCAATCTGGACTGCTCTCAACTGATAATAATCAATATAAACATTCATTTCAATCAATACAAATCTTAACTACCAGCATGCAAAAAATACGACTATGTAGTAAAATTGCCGGGTAATTTGAAGAAATAATTCACGGAGGTCACCATGCAGAAGGAACGTAAAGCAAAGGTCATTGAAGTTCTCAACAAGGCCAGATCGATGGAACTCTACGCGATTCATCAGTACATGAATCAGCATTATAATCTCGACGACGCCGACTACGGTGAACTGGCAGCCAAGGTCAAGCTCATCGCCATCGACGAAATGCGCCATGCCGAAGCTTTTGCCGAAAGAATCAAGGAACTCGGCGGCGAACCGACCAGTGATGTCGCCGACAAGGTCAAGAAGGGACAGGACGTCAAAGCGATTTTTCCGTTCGACGCCAAAGTTGAAGACGACACCATCGACGATTATAACCAGTTTCTGCTCGTCTGCCGCGAAAACGGCGACAACCTTTCTGTAAAGCTTTTCGAGCAGATCATCGATGAAGAACAGGCTCATTTCAGCTACTTCGACAACATAACCAACCACCTCAAAAATCTCGGCGACACGTTTCTGGCACGCATCGCCGGCACACCGGCCGATACCGGCCCGGCATCGAAAGGCTTCGCCAACCAGCCCTGATTTTTCTTACGCGATTACCAGCAGCAGCGCTCTTTCGGGGCGCTGCTTTTCTATTTAGAGTTTGATGTGATATCATGACGACATGAAACGCATCATTCTCGTAACCTTTCTGATTCTCGGATTGTGCCAGAGTCTGTGGCACACCGACCGGGAACTGCTGCCATACAACCCGGATAGCTCGGGGCTCGAGCTCAACCAGCCATGCTCTTCCGAGGCAACACTCAGCAGCCCCAGGCCGGCCATGCGTTTCGGCCAGATATTCGCTTTCGGGCGTCAGCAGCCGCTGCAGTTACTTCACTGCCGGTTGAAAACGGCAGGTCAGACCGAGCCTTCAGGCTTTTTGCCGAACCGACACCGGCACCGCGCCCCCGATGATGCGGTACTCCCGCATGAATGGGGCATGACCCTGATTCAATTTCCCCGCAGCGACGGGTGATCCTTTCCGGCAAGAGAACCTCACAATCTCATCACAGATTTATTTCGCGGCTTTTTTATGCCGCATCAAAAGCACAGGTTCATCTGAAAGGATTAAATCATGGACAAAGGAAAACTCTCGTCAAATAACCCTGAAAGCGCCGATAACAGCGAAAAGCCTTCTGCAGTGATAGTTGATATAGTTGTCAAAACACTCATCACTCTCGCAATAGGGTTGCTCGTCATGTATTCAGGCCTGATCTGATCACGATATGCCCATTTTGAAGACGGCAGAGAGGCCACAGATCCTATTGCGGCCTCTCTGGCCCGTGTTTCTGTTACTATTCATTTGTCAAGTGAGGCCATAATGATTTTTAATCTTGAATTGGGGCTCATCGAAATCATCGCGATGATCGGCGCCGGATTCTACCTTCTCACAATTGCCGCCGACTGGCTGGTTAACGGCGCGGCGAACCTGGCAAAGCGCATCGGCGTTTCTTCGCTGGTAATCGGGCTGACCGTAGTTGCGTTCGGCACCTCGATGCCCGAGCTCGTCGTCAGTGTCGATGCCAGTCTCGCCGGTAACCCCGGCATCGCCGTCGGCAACGTAGTCGGTTCAAATATCTTTAACATCGCGCTGATTCTCGGCATCGCAGCGCTGATTCAACCGATCGCCTGCAGCAAAAATGTGATCCGTCGCGATGTTCCGGTCATGATCGCAGTCGCCGGGCTGTTCTGGTATCTGACGCAAGACCGGCTCATCTCAAGAACAGAGTCGATCATACTGTTCTGCCTTCTCGTAATTTACACGATTTATTCATACTACAAGGCCAGCCAGGAGCCACAGACAGAAGAGAGCGCCGAGGCTCCCGCCGAAGAACCGACCACACTCTGGAAAGAACTCAGGCTCATCGCTACTGGCTTCGTCGCCATGATCGCCGGCTCGAAACTTCTGCTGCAGGGCTCGGTTGCCCTCGCCAAAGCTGGCGGAGTCTCTGACGAAGTCATCGGTCTAACCCTGATTGCCGCCGGAACCTCGCTTCCAGAACTGGCAACTTCGGTGGTTGCCGCTACAAAGGGTCAGTCAGATATCGCAGTAGGAAATGTTGTCGGTTCGAATATTTTCAATATTCTCGGCATTCTTGGAGTCGCCGGCATGATTTTGCCCCTCGATGTCTCAGAACACATGGCAAAAATCGACTGCCCGCTGATGTTCGTCATCAGCCTCGGGTGCCTGCCAATCATGCGCAGCGACCTCAAAATCACCCGCCTGGAAGGCCTTGTTCTTCTGGCAGCCTACCTTGGCTACACCTGGGTGCTCTTTCAGACCCCGACCTGAAAACATTCTGCAACCGACGCAGTAGTGCAACTCTCAAAGCGCCCCCTCACCGGGCGCTCTTTTTTTCTACTCCAGCCCTGCAGATTTCTTTCTGGTGATCATCTGTGTAATCTGCGCAATCACCCGGGCGCTTCCATCCTGATGCGCCCGAGTATCACCCACATCCTGTGGGCGACTGCGGATTGTTTTCTCTTTCAGCGGCCGGGGAGTTCGGTGAGATCCGACCAGTATTTTTTGGGTATGAACTTCTGCTGCAGTGCCAGATTAAGGCGCTCGCGCACAGCTATGCTGTCAAAAAAGCATTGCCAGAGTTTCTGGGTCGAGTCTTCTTTGGGGGAAGCGGCCGGCAGGTCAGTCGCTGCCCGTTCGGTTATTGTCCAGGCGCGCAGGTCGTACATCGCCGCCATTTCGCGCTGACGGTCGTGAATTATCCAGCGCTGGTCGGCGAAACGTTCGACAAAAAACGGCGCGAGAATCGGCAGAATAAAATGATCGGGCTTGATCGAAGCGTAATAAAGATTGTCGCCAATACTGCGAAAGCGCAGCAAACCGAGAAAACGGTGGCGTTCAAAAGTCACTTTTTTCGCAAGCCGCTGAATCAGGCGCACACGCTCATCGGCCATAAACGAGTCTACTTTACTCTGTTTTTCGATGGCCAGCAGCAAATATCGCGCAACCGCCATTTCGATACCGGGCGCTTCTGAAAGAAAGGCATGCCAGGCATTCAGCCAGGTTTCACGCGAAATACCCGGCAGCCTGAACACCTGCGGATTGCAAGCCGAACTGGCCAGCGCCAGTTCAGTCGAAGTGGCCGGCGCAACTTCTTCGCCGGCAAACAGCAGAGGCTGGCGGGCATTTTCGCGCTCGATACCGTCAGGCAGCTGACGCCTCCGCAACCATGGCACCAGACTGCATATCAAGCCATAAAAAGAGCCATCGTAACGTAGTATATTCATCAGAATTGCCCGGTAATTGCTTCCTGTCTGACTTCACGACGAAACTCAGGAAGATCGGCAAACGCCATCTGGCGCGGCCTCAACAACGGATCACCATATCGCAGTCGCTGCCGCAGAAGATCGGGGTCGAGCCCGAGGTCAGATTTTGTCGAACCTGGCGCGGCAATGAAGAAACGCGCCCGCTTCATGACGACCCCGAGTTTTATCAGGTCGTCGTAACTCAAGCGGCCGACCCGCCGCGCGCGCACTATGCGCTGCGCCGAAATGATGCCCAGCCCGGGTACACGCAACAGTGTCTCGTAATCGACGCGGTTGACATCGACCGGAAATTTCTCAGGATGCCGCAAAGCCCACATGATTTTGGGGTCGAAATCGGTATCGAGAGCCGGCGGGCCGTTTTCGAACAGCTCATCGACCGAAAAACGATAAAAGCGCAGCAGCCAGTCGGCCTGGTACAGTCGATGTTCGCGCAGTAACGGCGGTTGTGGCAACTCAGGCAGACGTCGATCCTGATTAACCGGAATATAAGCCGAATAATAAACACGTTTGAGCTGCATTTTTTTGTATAAGCTTTCAGAAAGCGTCAGAATCTGGCGGTCGTCTTCGGGGGTGGCGCCGATGATCAGCTGAGTACTCTGCCCGCCAGGCACAAAATTTCCTGCGGCAACCGGCCGGCTGACTGGCTGCAAAGGCCCGGACGCCGGCGCCGCTGAAGGCAAAAGCCGCTGACGATTCTGCTCCGGGTTATGTTCGCGATGCCAGTCGCGAATACGCGCCATCGGCAGCAGTATCTGCTCTTTCGACTTGTCGGGCGCCAGCAGCTGCAGGCTGCTCTGACTGGGCAATTCGAGATTCACACTCATGCGGTCTACCAGTGTGCCAGCTTCATACAACAGATCGGGATCAGCCCCGGGAATCGCCTTTATATGAATGTAGCCGCCGAATTTGTGAACCTCGCGAAGCAGACGCACGGTTCTTATCAGCAACTCCATTGTGTAGTCAGGGTTTCCGAGCACTCCCGAACTCAGAAACAACCCCTCGATGTAGTTGCGCCGATAAAACGAAATTGTCAGCTCTGCCAGTTCTTCGGGGGTAAAGGCGGCGCGTTCTACGTCGTTGCTGCGACGGTTGAGGCAATAAGCGCAGTCGTAGGCGCAATAGTTGGTAAACAGCACCTTGAGCAACGAAATACAGCGCCCGTCAGCCGCCCAGCTGTGGCATATACCGCTGGCCGCCACATTCCCCAGACTGCCCGGCGCACTTTTGCGCGAACTCCCGCTCGAAGCGCACGAAACATCATACCGCGCTGCACCCGCCAGAATCCGCAACTTGTCGAACACCCCCGACAACCTCTCCGGTGGCTGTTCAACACACGTATCTATCTCACCCATAATTTTCGCCTCGTGTATTTCAGCTTCAGGCAAATGCAAAGCATCATTACTTAGAACAGACCTTCTCATTCGGCTCCTTAAAGGAGATTGACCATTTCGGTGATTTCAACGAAATGGTTTCTTTCAGCTAGTCCGATGTTTTTGCATGCCTGTCGAGATCTTTCACAGAAGGAAGTTACGAACATCAACACACTCAAAAATTTTCGCCATTTTTTCGCCTCATATGCTTCAATTATAGGAGAACAAATGGCGAATGTAAATAGCTGAACGGAAAAATTCAGAGAGTGCGCAAAACTTCGGCGGGGCTGGTTCTGGCGGCACGGGAGGCTGGCAGCAACCCTGCGATGATACCGGTGAGCAGGGCAACCAGCATGATGGCGAGAATCGTCAGCGGTGCTCTGATTACGTAATAAGCAAGACTCACCCTCGCGCCCACACTGGTCGAAATTGCCAGAAAGCCGGCGTAGCCCGCCAGGGCGCCAAGCGCTGAACCAAGCAGCGCTACCAGCAGTGACTCGGCGACGATCTGTAGAAAAATGCTGGCATCTTTCCAGCCGATTGCTTTGAGAATGGCAATCTCG
>JAKJFO010000205.1 GCA_022704885.1 Candidatus Rifleibacteriota bacterium
CGGGTCTTCTGCTGCCACAGGTACCGATTGAATGGGGCTGGGATGTTGAAGAATTTCTCGAAAATCTCTGCCACAAAGCCGGCCTGCCACCGGGCTCGCATCTGCAACCAGGCGCGACCCTGCTGAAGTTCTCGGCTGATATATTTTCTGAGAACAGACAACCGGCAGTTTGACGCTTATCACTGCGCGTGTTACACTTAAAGAAATGGCTCAGGCCTTCTGGAAAAAATCTGAGGACTGGAGAAAGGCGATGAATCGACAGGGTTTTGCATACCTGGTAGCGGTTTTGATACTGGGCCTGCTCGCATTTATGGGGCTTTTTCTGGCTCAGAGCAGCTCGGCCGAATACTCGCAGGCCGCTGTTTCGGTCTATCGCACCATGGCCCGCCAGCTTGCCGAAGCCGCCGCCGACGAAGCATATGTAATGCTCGAAGAGCGCTTCAAGGATAAAACCGAAACCGGCTTCCTTCAGCAGCTCCTCTGGCAGGCCTCAGGCTCGCAACCCCCGGCAGGCGGCGGCTCGACCGGCCTCAACCCCACTCTGCTGCACGACTTTACCGATCTCAAGGACAAAGTCACGCAGACCCTGACTCTCAAAGACTACCACATGACCCGCGCCGGCTTCACGATCGAAAAGATTCTGCCCAATATCAAGGGCTGCCGACCGATTCCGAATGGGCCGCTCGATGATCCGGAAGCTTATCACCGCTCGCCTGACCGGACAAAAGGCTTTGACGACCACTACTCGCGCGACTGGTATCTGGTGATACAGCTTGACATCACCATCGCACTGCAGAAACAACGCAAATTCAAGATCGACTTCACGATCTCACGTGATGTTAAACTTCTCAATCTGAGCCCGATGGCGCGAAATTATACGATGTTCAGCATCCTCGGGCATCGCATACCGTCGGGTGATGCTGCCAGCATTCAGGCAGCGCTGCGCAATGAAATGAACATGCCCGACCGCGCCGGCGGCCGCCTGATTCTCTGGAACATGCCGTTCCAGTCGCGCGTCTACCTGCACGGGCCAGCAATAGTAAATCTTGAGAACCCTGAATTGGCCAGCGAAAGACAGTTTGGCGGCGCCTACAACATTTACGACCCCAAATACCCGCAACCCGGTATAAACCAAGCTTTTCAATACAGTGACACTTTTTACGGCATGTCTTACCTGCCGACCAGAGCCATTTTCCCATCCAAAACGCTCTGGGATTCAATTGCTGTCTGGTGGCGACCGGGCAAGCAACGCAAATCTGACGAAATAGCCAACCGCGATACTTATCTTGGACTCTTCACCGATGAAACGGCTTACGGCGGCCTGCTGCCTCACCGCAATCGCACCTTCGGCGAAGTCCTCGGCGATATAAGCTCGCGTGGCATCCAGGATACATATTTCCGCGGCACCAACGTCAACCAGAAATTCCTGCCGGGCGGCCCCTTCTGCCGCACGCCCTGGAAATTCGTTTCGCCCACTCTCATGGGCGAAGACCGTTACCTCCCCAACAGCACAGCCGATTTCAGCGGTGCCGTCAACAAGGTTTTTCCGAAGGACGATCAGCACCTGCGTATCGAACACCGCTGGCTCGCCGATGACACCAAAATCGCGGAACAGAGCAAAATTTACGCCCGCACCTACAAGATCAAATACAATAATGTTACCAGTAACGTCGAAACCCCACCCAAAGAAGAACTGATGGAATTTTCACTGAGCTATTTCAATGAATCAGACCCTGAGGGCTTTCTGGGCAAACTCGGCTATTCCCTCTCCTCAATCGGCGAAAGCTTCTGGCGCAACTTTACCATGCCCTTCGAAGCGATCACGGTAATCGCCTCGCCTCTCATCAACCGAATTTTCCCTGGCCAGGACACCATGGTCTCGGCCAGCGCCGAGCAGATCTTCAAGAATCTGTTTCCGAACAACTTCAAGTATAATTTTCGTGGAATCGTAACCCGCAAGCTTGCCGACGAAAGCGAAATTCCGCGCGACGCCGAAGGACGCTGGCTGCTGAATGGCGTTTACTGGCTGGATTCATGCCAGATCGACAGTTCGGTAACCTACGTCGGCACCGGCACCATCATGGTTACCAAATTCACGCCAGACCGCCCGTTCAAAATCAGAGGCAGCATCGTGGCGTTGAAGGCTGACAACCATGTGACACCTCTCGGGCACCTCAATATTTTCTATCATCCTTACGATCAGACGGTCACTGATGTCACCGAGCGCATGCTGACCATAGAAGGCGCCGGCAACATGATCGAGGCCAGTGTCTTTTCATGTTATGGCATCAGAACCACTGACGGCGATGTTCTTGACATGACCAAAGTCGGCATCTTTCCTGACCGTCCGACCAATGAATGGGGCGGCGACTGCCTGAGCAAGATTTCTGAAGTTTCTAACATGATTTACGGCAATTACCTTAATTTTTATATGTGTAAAGACAAACAGGAAGGCGATCTGTGGGTAGTGCATAATTTCAACAGCCCTCTGTTCTTTGACAAATACGATACCGGCTACAAAGCCGTTCAGGTTAAAATCGACGAAAACGAAGAAAACCGCAAGGCATACGAACTGATGGCTCATGAATTTTTCCTGAGCCCGAAGATCATGCATGTAGCAAGCATGGGCGGCAGCGATGAAGATGATGAATAAACAACGCAGAGCTTTTACGACCCCGGAACTGCTGATGACCATAGTTGTCTTTTCGTTCGGACTTCTGCCCCTCATAGTGCTTTTTCAAAGCAGCTACAAGCAGACCGCCCAGGCCAAGAACCTCATGGTAGCGCACAGTCTTGGCCGCACCATGATTTCTGAGATCCGCGCGCTCGGCTTCGAAGTGCTCGAACAGGAAATGCAGAGCTCCCGCCTCAATATCGTGCATTCCGGCAGGCCGGTCGAGGGTCCGCTGGTAAGCAGTGATGGCGATTCAACCGTTTACCCGGAGTATTACAAGCGCTTCAACACAAGCGTCAAACTCGAACGCGCCAGCACAGAACAGAACAAAAAAATACGAGTAGAGCTCGACATAGAATGGAAAGAGCCCAACCGCACTTTCAACCTGGGCTTTGGAACGGTAATTGGAAAATATGGCAACTAAAAATACAGCAGCATTCACCCTGACCGAAATGATGGTCGTCGTCGTCGTCGTGACACTGCTCATGGGTTTTGCCTGGCATTTTTACTTCAGCGGCCGAGAGACCATGCGGCACACGGTCTCTCAGAGCCAGATTCAGCTCGACACCCGTATTTTCCTCGACCATCTCGAAGTCGAGATGAGTTCGTGCTACGCATTTTCAGAGGTAGACACACAGAACAAAAAATTCTCTTTCTACTCATACACCTTTACGCCGCCGCATCTCGACGACGTTTTGTATGATCCCACCGGCAAGCCTCATACCACAGGTGCCGACAGTGAAGCCAGTCTGATGATGGTCAAATATGAATACGAATGGAAAGAGGACGGCACAGTGGTCAAAAGACGCACCCCGGGCAAGCTCTACTTTCTGCAGAACCCGATGAAATTCAGCGAAAGCGAACCCACTGATCCGCGCTACAGCAGCATGGAAAAAACGGTTCTGCGCGACATCGCCGACTTCGAAGTAAAGGCCTACAGCCAGAAGATTCAGCGCGAGGGCGAAGTTCTCAACCCTGTTATCGAACCGGTTACCGCACCTGACAAAATTGAAGATGCTGCATTCATAGTGCTGAGATTGCACACCAGGATCGACGAACAGTCAGAAAAGCGCCGCGACGAAGAACTCGACATCGTCACCAAGTTTTACAGCAGCGTAAAACTCAGCGAAGTGGCAAACCCCGGTTATTTCGCTTCTACCGACAGGGATGGCAGGTTTTAAATGGACGAAAAACGCTGGCCAATAATCGGAATAAGCCTGTTGATGATTCTGCTCATCTACAGCTTTCTCACCACCGTGTTCAAATCAGACCAGAAGCGCTTCAACCATGACCGCATCTTCGTCGACTACTCTGATTACCGGCAGGGCAGCAAAACGCCGCCGGCACAACGCACTACCCGCGCTCCCGCCTATCGGCACCCGAACGCATACAAGGCCGCCCAGGAGGCCAACGAGATCAAGCGCACGATGTTTTCGAACGTGATGACTGCGACCATCAGCACATACAACACCCACATGAGCGAAGCCCTCAAGAATCAGCCGTCGCCGAGCGCGCAGTTTCCCAAACCGGTGCGCAATGCTCAATACGAGCAGATCATCGACCTCTCGATGAAACCGGTGCCGGATTTTCAGTCGGGCATGCAGTATTTCGCGGCGGGCGACTACCAGCGCGCGCTCGAGTATTTCACCGCTGCGCTCGACAAGGTCGATCAGATGGATGTCAAGCACCGCATCGACATTTTCAGCATGACGGCTGAATGCTATCTCAAGCTCAAAAGCGATGACGGCTACATTCAGAACAAAATCAGGCAGGTGCGCATGGAACGTCGCCTCAAGCAGGTCATTCAGGCAGCCTTCCCCGAAAAAGCCGACAGCATGACGATTTTCGACTGGTCGACAACTCAGGAGGCGTCGAAGCAGCTGCTGCGCATGCGCTCGCTCGCGGCCAAATCAGATTCGCCGCAGATGTACGAAATGCTCAAACGAGCCGAGCTCGACCTTGAAGTGGCGCGCAAGGTCACGCAGTAGGAAACAGAGTCTTTCGATTACGATTACGAGCACGAGCACGAAGTATAAAAAAATGCCCCGTTACCGGGGCATTTTTTTTATGCTTAGCGTGAGCGTCAGCTTTGCTCGGCCTGTTGTTCCATGCAGGCTTTGCGGGAAAGATTAACGCGACCCTGTGAGTCGATTTCGATAACCTTTACCTTGACTTCGTCGCCGATGTTGACAACGTCTTCGACCTTGTTGACTCTGCGGTGTTCGAGCTGGCTGATGTGAACCATGCCTTCGATTCCGGGCAGAATTTCGACGAAAGCACCGAAGTTCATAATACGCTTGACCTTACCAACGTAGATTTTGCCGACTTCGGCATCTTCGGTGACCTGGCGGATCATGAAAACGGCCTTCTCATTGGCAGCCGCATCGGGGCTGATGATGAGAATGCGACCATCGTCGTTGGCTTCGATTTCGACGCCGGTTTCTTCGGTGATCTTGCGGATCATCTTGCCACCCGGGCCGATTACGTTGCGAATCTTGTCGGGATCGATTTCGATGGTAACGATGCGTGGCGCAAACTGCGAAAGCTCGGGGCGAGGAGCCTGAATGGCTTCATTCATCTTACCGAGAATATGCAGACGGCCTTCTTTAGCCTGCTGCAAAGCATTGCGCATGATTTCGAGAGTTACCCCGGTGATCTTGATATCCATCTGCAGGGCAGTTACACCGTGACTGGTACCAGCCACCTTGAAATCCATGTCGCCGAAGTGGTCTTCGTCGCCGAGGATGTCGCTGAGAACCTTGTAGTTGTCGCCTTCTTTGATCAGACCCATGGCGATACCAGCCACCGGAGCCTTGATCGGAACGCCGGCATCCATCAGAGCCAGGCTGCCTGAGCAGACTGAAGCCATCGATGAACTGCCGTTGCTCGACATGATTTCGCTGACCATGCGAACCGTATAAGGGAATTCGTTGGCTTCGGGAATTACATGTTTGAGTGCACGTTCGGCAAGAGCACCATGACCGATTTCGCGCCGGCCGGGGCCGCGCATTGGCTTGGATTCACCCACCGAGAACGGCGGGAAGTTGTAGTGCAGCAGAAAGCGCTTTTTGTATTCGTCGTCGAGACCGTCGATAATCTGCGAATCGCTGCTGGCGCCGAGGGTGACGATGCCGAGCGACTGGGTCTGGCCGCGGTTGAACAGAGCCGAACCATGAGTGCGCGGCAGAAAGCCGACTGCGCAGCTGATCGGGCGAATGTCACGCAGACCGCGATTATCGATACGATGAGTATCTTCGAGAATCATGCGGCGCATTTCTGTATAGATAGTCGACTCGAGAATGCGTTTGGCAGCCTCGTGCTTTTCACCGGCGACTTCTTCGCCGAAGCGGGCAATCAGCTGTTCATCAAGCTTCTGGTCGATTTTTCTGAACTTTTCAACGCGTTCGATCTTTTCGGGAGTGCAAAGAGTGTCTTTGATATCGCCCATCAGCGATTTTACGACTTCTTCGACCTCGGTTTCAGGAGCCGGTTCGGGCACTACGGTTTTGGGCTTGCCAGCTTTGGCAGCGAGTTCTTTCTGCGCAGCGGCGAGCTTTTTGATATTATCGTGGGCGAAGCCGAGAGCTTCGATGAGCTCTTCTTCTGATACTTCTGAAGAACCGCATTCGACCATGGTTATGGCTTCGGCAGTGCCGGCTACGACCATTTCGATGGTGGCGACTTCAGCCTGATCAGGCGAAGGGTTCAGCACGAGCTTGCCATCGACCTTGCACACACGCACGGCAGCGATAGCATCGAGCATCGGAACTTCAGATACCATCAAGGCGCAGCTGGCAGCGTTCATCGCGAGCACATCAACCTGATTCACTTTGTCATACGAAAGAACGTATGAAACCAGCTGCAGGTCATTGTGATAATGCTCTGGGAACATCGGGCGCAGCGGGCGGTCGATCAGACGACAGGTCAGAATTTCTTTGGTCGTCGGGCGGCCTTCGCGCTTGAAGAAACCGCCAGGAATCTTGCCGGCGGCGTAGGTTTTTTCTGAGTAATCGACGGTCAGCGGCAGAAAGTCGCAACCTTCGCGGGCTTCCTTGCTGGCCACAACGGCGGCAAATACAACAGAGTCACCACTGCGGACGACGACGGCGCCAGAAGCCTGGCCGGCCAGTGCGCCGGTTTCAAAGGTGACGCTGTGACCGTTCAAATCACATGCTACTATTTCAAATTTCTGCATTATTTCCCCTTAGCGGCGCAGGCCGAGTCTCTGAATCAATGACTGATAGCGTTCGGCGCTCTTGTTTTTGAGATAAGCGAGGTGGCGTTTGCGGGCGCCGATCATCTTGAGCAGACCGCGGCGGGAATGGTGATCCTTGGGGTTCTTTTCAAAATGGGCCGAAAGGTTGTTGATTCTTTCGGTGAGCAGGGCTACCTGAACTTCGGGTGAGCCGGTGTCTTTGTCAGACAGTTTGTAATCTTCGATTACCTTTACTTTTCCTTCTTTGGTGATAGTCATGGAAAACTCCTTACATTAACGTTGTAGAACCAAGCATCGCCACTTTGGGACAACCCTAGATCTACATACGGGCAAGATTATACCACATCCACAGCCTGCAGGCAAAGAATTAATGCTTGTCGAAGTTGACAAAAGAGCGGCGCTGC
>JAKJFO010000206.1 GCA_022704885.1 Candidatus Rifleibacteriota bacterium
GTGCTTGAATTTTCTGGCGATTTCCTTTGCCAGCCAGGTTTTGCCGACCTGCCGGGGGCCGACAATGAAGACAATCTTCTTTTCGAGGTCATGAAGAATCTGATCGATCTGATTTCTGCGCATATGACTATTTTATACCAGACTGACAAATAGTCAAGACTATTTGTTATTACGGTAAAAAATAGTCAAAAAGGCACTATTTTATGCTGTCGAGGCCGGAAAAGATCGAGGAGCCCATGCTGATAATGATATAGGCGACAAAGCCGGCGATTGGCAGGAAAAAGAGGATTGGCAGCAGTTTGCTGATGACCTGGATCTTGTGGCGGGCGTCGTCTTCGAGAAAATCGCTGGTTTTTTTCAGCATTTCCGGGAGCTTGCCGCTCTGCTCGCCGACCGTGATCATTTCTTTAATCGTCGAGGGAAGCGCGTTGACCGACTTGAAGCCGTCAGCCAGCGAACCGCCGCGCTGAATCGAAGCTTTGAGGCTCGACAGTTCCTTTTCGAGCCAGGCATTCGAAGTAACGCTGATCGAAGTTTCGAGGCACTGCCCCATCGAAACGCCGGCTTGCAGGCCAACACCGAGAGTGCGCGTAAACCGGCACAGCGCCAGCTTCTTGACTATTGTTCCGAAAAATGGAATCTGAACGAGAATCGCAGCGACCGCCGAAGTCGCCATCAGTTTATAGGTGCCATAAAGGCCGGCCAGAATTATCACATAGATGCCAAGCGACCTGGCAATACCCCACGGAATCGAAGCTGCGCTGTCAGGCGTAATAATCGACTGCAACACCGGCAACAGCATCAACGCAAGAAACAGCAGAAACAGCGGGTATGCCAGTGAAGAAAGAATCTCGCGCTCGAGATTCATCTCTTTGTCGGCATATTCAGCGAGGGTGCCGCAGACTTCCGGCAGCGTGCCGGTCTGTTCGCCAAATCGAGCAAAGCTGATTTGCATGTCGGTAAACGGACTGCCCGCGTGCTCCATGGCCGTCGACAGCGCGGTTCCCTTCTCGACTTCCTTTGCCATCCTCTCGACCTTAGCCTTCATGCCGAGGCCGCCGATATTCTCACTCAGCAGATGCAGGGTTCTCGCCAGGGTGACCCCCGACGTCAGCGAAGTTTCGAGCTGCAGAAAAAAATCGCGCAGATTGCTCATATTTCGATCCCCTTAGCCAGAATTATTCATATAAATGTTACACGCAAACCCGGAACAAATGCAATTAATCTGAGAGCCGACCCGAAAATTTCTAATTTCGCTGTTGCCTGACAACTGCAGTGGAATTACTATATTTATGTAAACCTGTCGCGTCTGGAGTGAACTATCGTGAAGCATTTTCTATTGGCAATGCTGATGACGGCATCCATGGCCTGGGCCGGGGATTCTGGCGGCCAGGCTTCGGGAAGCAGCGAGCTCGATGCCGTGGCGCTGGTTCGCGCGGTCGAGACACAGTACCAGGGCGAACGTTCGCACGGCAAAATGCGTATGCATATCAAAACCCGCAGCTGGAACCGTATGCTCGAGCTCGAAATGTGGTCGGAAGGCCGCGAAAAACTGCTGACCCGCATTCTGGCTCCAGTCAAGGAACGCGGCACCTGTACACTCAAAGTTGATGACGACATCTGGAACTATATCTCGCGCATCGACCGGCTGATCAAGATTCCGTCGAGCCTGATGGGCGACAGCTGGATGGGCAGCCACCTTACCAATGATGACCTGGTCAAGGAAAACAAGGTCGATAAGCTCTATCAGCTCGCAATTACTGAAGAGAAGGATAACGAAGTCACGATAACCGGCAAACCCCTGCCGGATGCGGCAGTTGTCTGGGGCAAGATCGTCTACAAAATCAGATTTCAAGCAGATCGATCAGCGCTGGTTGCCGATGATTGCGCGCATTGTGCCTGAAGATAAACCCGGAGAATTCACCGAAATGCAGTATCTCGAAATCGACTTTTCGGTTGAGCTGCCGCGCGACCTGTTTTCGATCAAAAGTTTGAGAAACCGCTGATGATGATACTTCGCATCGGCTGGCGCAACCTCTGGCGCAACCGGCGGCGCACCCAGCTGACCATGGGCGCCATGATCTTCGCCTGTGCCATGCTGGTTTTTTCGCTGGGTTATTACGACGGTTTTCTGTGGAGCCTGATCAACAACGCCACCGAAAAGGAAAACGGCCACATCTTCATCGCGCTGCCCGGTTACTACGCCAATCCCACCCTTGAAGACGCCTGCCCCGAGGCGATTTCGAGCCAGATTCTGCCTGATGTGAAGGCAGAAATCAAGGGAGTGTGCCCGCGCCTGCAGGCCTATGCCCTGCTCAGCTGCGGAACCGATGAAGAAAACCGCACACAGCCAGCTCAAATTATCGCGGTCGATTATCAGGCCGAGCTGGCCAACAGCAAGCTGGCAGGCGATATTGTGACAGGCGGTTTTCTGACTGGGGATGAACGCGAAATCCTGCTTGGGCAGGGTCTTGCCCGTAGGATCAGAGCCGACATTGGCAGCGAGATCATCTTTTTCAGCAATGCCGCCGATGGCTCGATTGCCTCAGAAATACTCCTGGTCAAAGGCATCTTTTCGTCAGGCGAAAACATACGTGATTCGAGCCTCGCCATCATGAACCTCAAAGCCGCGCAGCAGCTGCTGGCTCTCGATGGTCGCGTGCATAGCCATCGTCTCTTTCTGCGCGACCCGATGCAGGCTGAAGAAATCGCGGCCAGGCTGAATGCCAGCCTGAAAACTCTTGAAGCAACACCATGGCAGAGCATATTTCCGCAGATTGCCGATATTCTCAAGGTCTGGCTGGGCGTGCAACTGTTCACCGTCGCGATTTATTATGCTGCTATGGCGCTGATCACCTTCAACACAATGTATATGGCCTTTCTCGAACGTATGCATGAGTTCGCAGTAATGCAGGCAATCGGCCTGACGCGCCGCCTGCTGGCCGTGCTGATACTGAGCGAAAGCATCATCATGGCAACGGCGTCTGGCCTTATCGGCACGGCAATCGGTGCCTGCGCCAATTTTATTCTCTTCTACCACCCCATCGATCTCAGCCGCTGGATGGAAAGCATCACCTGGGGCGGGTCATCGATTCAACCGATTCTATTTTGTGTACCCAGCCTGCTCTCGAATCTGCTGCCGCTGCTGGCCATGATTCTGCTTGGTTTCGCGGTGGCGGTACTGCCGACCTGGCGTCTGTACCGGCTCAGGCCGGTCGAAGCGCTGCGGGAGGGTTGATATGCTGTGGCTTAAACTCGCATGGCGAAATCTCTGGCGCAACCGCACCCGCACACTCGTGCTGCTGACGGTTATTACGGGCAGTCTAGCCTTTGTCGCCTGGATGCTGAACGTCGCTTACGGATCATATGAAAAGATGATCGAAGATGCGGTGCGCATGGGAAGCGGTCACCTCAGCCTGCATCACCCCGCTTACCCGCAGGAACGCCTGAGCGAACAGTTTTTTTCGGGCAAACAGGCGATGCCGTTATTGGCAAACCGGGCCGGCATCAGCAAAATACTGCCGCGTCTGTATGTTTCGGCACTGGCCCGCAGCAGCCGCGACAACCGGGCCATCATGATTCTCGGCGTCGATTTTGAGAACGAACTCGAAAGCAACCCGTTACTGCAACCATCGAAGACCATCAGTGGCAAGATTCCGGCTTCTGATGCCCAAAATCTTGCCTATATCGGCACCCGGCTCGCCGAAAATCTGCGCATCGATGTCGGCAAAAAGCTGGTGGTCATGTTTCAGGATCTCTCAGGTGAGATCACATCAAAACTCTACCGGGTCGGCGGCATTTTTAAAAGCGGCGTAACTCAACTTGACGGCGGCACCATCTTTGTTAACCGCCAGTCACTGGCGACTGCGCTCGGAAACAGTGACGCTCTGCACGAAATCGCCATTCTGCTGGCTGACCGCAAAGAGCTTCCCGAACATCTTTCGCAGCTGCAGAAAGCTTATGTCGGGCACAAAGATATTGCGGTCTTTTCCTGGGAAACGACTTCAAGGCAGATCGCCGATGCGATCAAAATCGACAGTGCCCAGTTCAAATTCATGATCTTTCTGCTCTATGTGCTGGTGACAATCGGAACAGTAAACCTGCTGCTGATGAGCATACTCGAAAGAACCCGCGAATTCGGCCTGCTGCGCGCCATCGGCCTCGACCGTCGGCGTATCGGCGGCCTGATTTTCTGCGAAGCGACGTTGCTGGGCATTATCGGTGCCCTGGCAGGGTTGGTTCTGACGATTGTTTTAAGTCTTTACAGCTGGCATTATGGCCTCGATTTTTCGAATATGTTCGGCGAGGCTGAAGTTGCCGGAATGCTGGTCAGTATGAAGGTAAACAGCACCTGGGAATGGGATTGGATGTTCGGTCTCGCGGCCGGCATGGTAGTCGTCGTCATTCTGGCTGCGATCTACCCGGTTAAAAAGGCCCTGCGCGCGGCGCCGGCCGAAGCCATGCGACATCACTGAGGAAATTATATGAGTATAGTATCAACCACAGACCTGAAACGTGTTTATGAAAGTGGCGCAACCGAGGTAAAAGCGGTTAACGGCGTCAGCCTGAGTATCGAAGCGGGCGAGTTTGCGGTTCTCGCCGGGCCTTCCGGCAGTGGCAAGACGACTCTGCTTAATCTGATCGGCGGGCTTGACCGCCCGACAGATGGCAGCGTTCACCTCGATGGTGAACTGCTCAACGACAAAAGTGATGACGAACTGACACGGGCGCGGCTTTTCAAGATAGGGTTCATTTTTCAGGCATATAATCTGGTGCCGGTATTGAGCGCTTACGAGAATGTGCAGTTCATTCTGCAGATACAGGGAGTTCCTGATTCAAAGCATGAAGAGCGTATCATGCCGCTGTTCGAAGAGCTTGGCCTGAGCGGACTGGCGCATCGCCGCCCGGGCGAGCTCAGCGGCGGCCAGCAGCAGCGCGTAGCAGTGGCACGCGCCATTATCGGGCACCCTTCGATCATTCTCGCCGACGAACCGACGGCAAACCTTGATTCAGAGAGCGCGGTAGCGCTGCTTAACCTGATGCACCGCCTCAATCTTGAACAGAAGGTCACTTTTCTGTTCAGCTCGCATGATAAAAAAGTCATAGACATAGCGCAACGGGTCATCTCGATGCGCGACGGTAAAATCTGCGATGATCACAGAAAAACGCAGTAGTGGTCTGTCAACATTGAATCTGGGTATATCTGTCATTGCGAGCGGAGCGAAGCAATCCCATTGTCATAAAGATTGCTTCCGCCTTCGCCAAGGCTACTGCGGACAGGTCGTCGCTACGCTCCTCGCAATGACAGTTTTTAAGCGCACATTCGTCGCTTTGCTGCTGTGCATTGTTTTCGTGCTTCCCTGCACTGCCGCTGATGATTTTAACTTTGCAACACGGCAGATCGTCAATTTTTCTGATTATCCGCAGGCCTTCGAAGACGCAGGGCTGCTGCCCGGCAACGAATCTGCGCTGCAATCGCTGACGCGCGTCATACATCATCGCCGCAGCGACCGATACCGGCTTAAAATCGAACTTGAGCTGACTTCGCTGTACAGCTCACGCGAGGAGCAGAACGCCATTTCGACGGGCTGGCAGGTTGCCGGCAGCCGCTCAGGATATAAAGCGATCAAGACCGATGCCCGGCATTCTTACACCGACAGATGGCAGTCGCGTTCTGAGCTCGAACGCTGCGAAATTGCGTTTACAGCTGGAGAATTCGATATTCAGCTGGGCCGGCAGCCCGTCAGTTTTGGCACCAGCCATTTTGTGCCGGTTTTAGACGTGCTGGCCCCTTTTAACCCCGGTTATCTCGACAGCACCTATAAACCCGGTGTCGATGCACTGCGCATCAGAAAAATCGCCGGGACCACCGGCGAAATGGAGCTGATAGCTGCAGCCGCGCGTGACTCAGAAGATTCCGCCGTAATCGGTCGTTACCGCGATACTTTTTCGGGTTTCGACGTTGAGGCGCTCGCCGGCCGTTTTCGCCGGCGTAATTTCGCTGGCATCGGCTGGGAAGGCGAACGCCGCCGCATCAATATATGGGGCGAAGCCGCACTGTTCGAGCGAAATTCATCTGATGGCCGGCATCTCGGCGGGTTTTCCGATGATCTGGCCGGCTCCTGGAGTATCGGCTTCGAAAAGAGTGTTGCCAAGCGCTGGCGGGTCGGCATTGCCTGTCTGCATCAGGATTTCGGCGCCCGGAAAGTTGCTGATCTGACACAGACTTACGCGCGCACTCCGTTTCGGCAGGGCTGGATGCAGCTGGGGGCTTCTGACTATCTGATCGTCAATTCAAACCGCGAGATCGGGCCGTTGAGCAGCGTCAACCTCAATGCGATGATCAGTCTTGTCGATAACTCGACGCTCTGGCAGCCGGTCTGGAAGATCAACACTTCAGATGAATCAGACATCAGCTTTTTCGCGTGGTTCAAGACAGGGCGCAGCCCGGCCTTAAGGGCGACCGGCCTCGAACTGCGCAGTGAATTCGGCGCCTTCGCTTCCGGCATCGGCATGCTCTACAGCCATTTTTATTGAGGTTTACCATGATAAAACTGCTGCGAACCTTTAACGGCGGGCCCGGGATCGGCGTAACGCCGCTGGCGCATGACGGGTGTTCAGCCCTGATAAATACAGCTGACCATGTTGAAACGCGCAATGTCGAGACCGGAGAGCTTGTAGCCAGTTATCCGGCGACCAGAGCCAGGCTGGTATCAGGACCCCAAAACAGGCTGATCGCCTCGATCTATAAGAACGGTTCGACTCTGATCAAGGATCTTATCACGGGGAAAAAGATTTATGACATACCCGGTGAGCCTCTCAGCATAATCACCATGCCCGCAGACGGCCGTTGTCTGGGCATCGGCAGGTGCAGGTCTACCGGCTTTGACAGCGAATACTACTCGTCCTTCACAGCAGAAATCTGTAGCCTCTCGGAAGGGGTTGCATACTGGAGCAAGCAGGGTTCGGGCGATTCGAGCGGTGGCCTGATGGCTATCGTTATTTCTGATGACAGTCGATTTGCGGCGGTAATCTCTTTCAAATCGCTTATTCTGATAAATCTGCCGGAAGGCCGCACCATTGGCGAGTGGCCAACCAGAGCCCTGCAGCCTGATGATCTCGCTTTTACACGTGACAGCAGTTTTCTGCTGGTTAACAACCGCCCGACGCTTGAGATTATCGACCTGGCCAGTCTGCAGATCAGGGAGTTTGCCGCCCCACCGCCAGGCAAATTCCTCAGTGCGCTC
>JAKJFO010000207.1 GCA_022704885.1 Candidatus Rifleibacteriota bacterium
GCTCTGCCCCAGAATCTTGGAACAAACACGAACGGATTAGCAACATTTTCACCAGCGGCATTTGCAGTTCCAGAAGCCAGTTCTGCTGCCCGGGCCTTAGCTTCGTCACTGTTAACAATGCGATAGGTAACTTCATCCATGTTTATCTGACCCGTGACGATCTGGTGTGCCCACACATTCAGGTCAGGCATATTGCCGCGACCAAGGTGAATGTGGCAGATCTGGTTGAGGCGATTGTACACCTGCTGGTAAGCCTGGGCCTGAACACCGCTTACTGTCATGAGAACGAACACAGAGAGCATCATAATGGTCTTTTTCATAATTTCCCTCCTGAATAATTTATTCGCTCCGATTATTAAGACCTGCCGCTTTGAAAATTCGTGACAACTTTTTTCTCTTATTTTTTCACGATAGCCTGTACTCTCTCGCAACCATGATAAACAAAGCATTTATAACAGACGCATATCTTTAAACGAACCAAGCCGGCCGAAAATGTTTCCGAAAAAGTGCTTTGTTGCATTAATGGTATGAGACAATTATAATTTTCTTCTATGGCGCTTGCTTTTGGTCTGTCTTGTTGGAGGATCATCAGTCGTAACAAGTACCAGTGATACAACAAAGGAGATATTCACAATGGGGTCCATATTGGTAGAGATCTGGGATGCTACCGGCAATAAGAAAGTCAAGGCCGAGTTACCAGATGACGAAGCATTGAACCGCATAATCATACTTTTGATCGACAAAATGAATCTGCCCAGATTTACCCCTGACGGGCAGTTGATGAGTTATAAATTCCATCACAAGGCGTCAGGCCGACAGCTGCTCGACGACGAAACCTTCTATCAGGCCGGCGTACAATCAGGTGATGTTTTGAGAATTCAACCCGAAATAACGGCCGGAACGACACCATGAATCAGGATCAGTTCAAAGCTGATCCCGATTCCGATGTGTTGATCATCGACACCAAAAAGGAAGAAAACCGGTTTTCGCGTTTCGAACTGATTCGCTGGTGGGATCAAAAGCGTCTGCAGAATGCCAATATACTGGTTATTGGCGCCGGCGCGCTCGGCAACGAAATTATTAAAAACCTTGCCCTGACCGGCATAGGTAATATTCTTCTGGTCGATTTCGATCAGATCGAGCCTTCTAACCTGTCTCGGTCGATTTTGTTCAGGGAATCAGACCGCGGACGTTACAAGGCCGACGTAGCGGCAGAGCGTGCCCGAGAGATTTTTCCCGACATCAATATCAGATCGCTAAGCGTAAACGTAGTCACCGATCTTGGTATCGGCGCATTTTTCTGGGCTGACGTCATACTTGGCGGGCTCGATAACCGCGAAGCACGCCTCGCCATCAATCAAAATTCACTGAGATGTGGCAAAACCTGGATCGATGGAGCTATCGAAGGCCTGAGCGGCATAGCGCGGGTGTTCGGTCCTGATGGCCCCTGCTATGAATGCACCATGAGCGAAGTCGACTGGAAGGTGCTGAATGCCCGCAAATCCTGCACTCTGCTGACCAGAGAAGAAATGATGTCGGGCAAGACCCCAACCACGCCTACAATTGCCAGCCTGATTGCGGCAGTGCAGTGCCAGGAAGCAATAAAACTGCTGCACGGCCTTGAAGTGATAACCGGCAGAGGCTTCTTTTTTGAAGGCCTGAGTTTTTATCAGGATATCATTACTTATAAGCGCAAAGTTGAGTGTTTCTCGCATGAAACATACAAACCAGTTGTTGAACTTGACGCCGAAGCGCGCAAACTGACGCTGGGCGAAGCTCTCAGGATTATCCACAAAGATCTGGGTGAAAATGCAGTAATGGAACTGAGGCATGAGGTGCTCACCGGATTTTCCTGCTCAGATTGCAGCGTAGACGTAGAATATCACTCGTCACTCGGCCGCGTCAGTGAAGCTGACGCAGTATGCCCGAAATGCGGCAGGCAGCGTTTTCCGATCATGTCACATCAGTTCGACGACAGCGCAGAATGGCAGGATATGACTCTGTCAAAGCTGGGAATACCTGATTTCGACGTGTTTATCGGCAGCGATGGTGAACGACAGATTTATTATCTTTTGAATGGTGATCGGGAGAGAGTTCTTGGACCTCTTACCAACAAGGTGAAGCCATGACCCAGGACAACAACAAGGGCAACAATCAGCCAGCCGTCGAAGGACTTGATTTTCACGGTGATTACACAGTTAATCAGACAAAGCGCAAGCCTTTTCCTGGCCGCAGCGTTGTTGAACCGCGGGTAATGATCGACCCTGATGTATATGCCGAGATCAAAAAGCATGCAGAAGAGACTGTTGCAGTCGAGCAATGCGGCATACTGGTCGGCAACACCTGTCAGGACGACGTTGGAAAATACCTGGTAATCAATGGCAGCATCAGAGGCAAACACGCGCGAAATGAAGGAGCCCAGGTTGTATTTACCCATGAAACCTGGGACTACATTCATTCCCAGATGGAAGCCCAATTCAAAGGTCGCGCAATCGTTGGCTGGTATCATACCCACCCTGGCTTCGGCATCTTCCTTTCTGACATGGATAAATTCATTCAGGATTATTTTTTCAATCAGCCATTCCAGGTGGCGCTGGTAATCGACCCGACATCTTCAAAAGAAGGGCTTTTCGCCTGGATCAACGGCAAAACCTGCGCTCTGTCGCGCTGCTGGGTTGGCGATGAAATGCGCAAACTCACACAGGGGCCTGTGGGCACCGAAAAGAATTTCGAAAGAATGCCGATGGTTGAAGCGCCGGAACAGCGGGGTGAAGATACAGCGACTACTGTTGTAAGAATCGAAAAAAGTGAAGTATCAGAAGGTAGACAGCCATATCTGATGATCGCACTGGCTTTTTTAATCGGCGTTTCACTGTCGCTTTTCACTCTTCGCAGCACTTTTTACCATGCGGCCATGATGGCGGCACGTTCTGAAACCCGTGAACTGCTGGGCGCCTGGGCGGCCGACGCCGCTGCCACAGAAGAACTGAAGATGCTGCACGGCAAAGTGGCAGCATTATCTGATAAGTATACCGCCCTGCCGAAAACTGCCGAAGAGTATGTCGCATTCAACGCCAGTTTTACTGCCGATATCAGCGACATCATCGCACGCATGAGTGAAGTCGCCACTTCTACAGAGAATCGGAGAAAACGTGTCCAGAATGCGCTCGAATCAGTATCGGGGCAGGCTGTTCGCGGACTGGAACAATCAGAAAAGGTAATTTCCCAGTTGCGTGAAGTTATGGCAGAAAGCATTCTCATACAGATCATGCCATATCTTGTCTCGCTTTCATCACAACCACTCGACATGAACCGCATTCGCGAAGCCCAGCCGCTGGTAAAGCACATAATTCAACTCGACCCAAGACTGGAATCAGGCTTGAGAGAAAAGCTGCCCTGGCTGTTTTTCTGACGAAAAACGCTCGAGAGCAACCGGGAGGAAAAAATGGCCGACGAAGTAAATATAGTAATTACCAAAACCGAACTGCGAAACCCGCAGATCGAAGATATGCTGATGGCTCAGCAGGCGGCTAAACGCCAGCTGTCACCGGCCGAACGTGCTCCTGTAGAAACCTCGATCTGGATGAACCCGGTATTCTATACCGCTGCGGCCGGACTGACCGGCGCTTTTCTGGCGTGGGCAGGTGTTGAACCATTCGTCACTGTTGCCGGAGAAAACGAAGAACGCGGCGTAGTGCTTCTGGTCATGCTTGTCGCCGTGCCGTCGATGATCGGCCTTTTTGTCGGTCTGATCGAAGGCATAATGTCACGAAACTTTTCGAAGGCAATGCGTTGTGGCGGCATTGGCGTCGGTATCGGCTTTATCTGGGGAATTGGCGGCACCATGCTCGGTGGCTTCGTCATGAATCTGGTAAAAGCAGTAGGCCTGCCGTTTTTTATGTCAGAGGCTCCCAAAATAGACCCGGCCGATCCTCTCGCCTTTCTCACCCCCGGTATTCTTTTTATACTCATCAGTTCGCGTGCCATAGCCTGGACCATAGTCGGAGCCGGCATGGGCGTCGGCCCGGGCGTCGCTCTCAAATCAAAAAAACTGCTGCTCAATGGCATCGTCGGCGGTCTTCTCGGTGGCTTTCTTGGCGGCCTGCTCTTCGACCCGATCGGCTTTTCTCTTACCAAACTGGGATTTGAGGATTCCGGCGGGGCGAGCCGCATGATCGGGTTCTGCACCATCGGCATGATGGTCGGAGTCTTCATCGGCCTCATCGAAAATCTGACCAAGGATGCCTGGCTGATCATGAAAACCGGCCCGCTCAGAGGCAAGCAGTTCGTCGTTTACCACAACCCAACGATTATCGGCAGTTCACCCAAATGTGATGTCTATATTTTCAAAGACCCGGCAGTAGAACCGCATCATGCTGAACTGCGGCAGCTTGGCAGCAAGTTCGAGATCGTCGACAAAGGCAGTCCTCAGGGTGTCTTTGTCAATTCTCAGCGGGTTAACAAAAAAATACTCGAGAAGGGTGACATCATCATTATTGGCGAAAGTCTTCTCGAATTTCAGCAGAAGGACAGATCATGAATAATATCCAGTCTGCTGCACGAGCAGGCACACAGCGTAAGTCGCCGCCTAAAAACGTCAAGGTTCAGGTCACTCCTGTTTCCCCATCAGACGAACACCTGGGAAAAATCTGTTCGACCTGCGGCACTGCAATACTGAGCAGCGACACCATAGTCCTTTGTCCCGTCTGCTCGCAACCTTATCACCATGACTGCTGGAAAGAAATCGGCGGCTGCGGCACTTATGGCTGCACGGCCGCGCCGGTAGCGACAATCAAGGAAGCTGTCGAAGAAGACATATTCACCCCTGGCTGGACCGCTGAGAAAAAGTGCCCTGAATGCGGCGCCAGTATCATTGCCAACGCCCTTGTCTGCAAGGTATGCCGCGCATCTTTTCCCACCGAACGCCCAATGACCAAAGCGGAATGGGTTGACCGGGAATACGATGAAAAAGACATGCACAAGGTCAAGACCACAGTCATCACTCAATTCATTCTGAGCACCCTTGGCTGTCTGTTCTTCATCATGCTGCCCATCAACCTCATTGCCGCCTTTACTGACAGCTGGAACTTCCGGGTAAAAAGGCTCCCGCCGACACTCAAGGTTCTGTTTTATGCATCTCTCGCTATTTCAGCACTCTGGACTGCGATCGCAGCAGTCTTTCTGCTGTATTCAATGGTATTTTCATGAACACTCAACACAAAGGCGAACTGATAAGCGTCGACAGTCTCAGGGCCGGCACTACGTGCCCGGCATGCCTGAAGCCGATTCTGGAGGGCGAAAACGCCCTGATCTGCAGCAAATGTGGGTCTCTAAATCATGAAGTTTGCTGGCAGCGCCAGGGCTGCGGCAGCTATCACTGCCAGACCGGCAATTCAAGAACCTTTTCGAGCGATTCGGTAGATATTGTAATTACCAAAAACGACCTCGAGTCACTCAAGGAGCTCCCCAAAAATGTCAGGCACGGCACTGCCGCCATTGCGCATGAAATGTCGAAACGACAGGAAACCGGCTGGGCGCCGCTTTCAATTGTCGCCCTGCTGCTTGGCATGGGAGCTCTCGTGGCAAGTGTCATCAATCTGACTACCGAATCATCAGCCGGTGGACAGATGGGATATTTTCTCATCGCTGCGGGCGGCTGCGTGCTGTCAATCCTGCTGGGCGCTCTTTCGGCGGCCACTTTTCAGAACAACAGCGGCAAAAAGGGGCTGTTATTATCACTTGCAGGTATGGGTGGCGGTATTCTCGCCATGATACTGACGGTTTACCCGATGCTCGACTCCGCCGAAGGCCCAGGCGAAAGCTTCAAGCTCGACATGAAGCAGGTTGCTGAAACTATTAAGACAGCCGCTCCCGGAATCAGAGGCCCGCTTATGGCCAACGTCCACATCAAATCAGGCTCTGGCCTCAGGGCTGGCACCGGTTCAGGAATAACGCTCTGCAACCGCGACAACTTCACCTACATTCTTTCCAATGCTCACGTATTAACGCTTGGCGCCAGCGTTTCCAGTCTAGGCGCTCTCGAAAAAATAGCCCGTGATATTGAGGTAACTTTTTACAGTGGCGAAACGGTTAAGGGCACTCCCGTCTGGCTTGCGCCCGATAAGATCGACCTGGTTCTGTTAAGAGTCACAACTCCGCAAGGTTTTATACCGACTCTCAAATATCAGCGTGGCAGGCCTCTCACAATGGGGCAACGGGTTTTTGCCATAGGAAACCCGGTTGGCCTGAACTGGACCTACACCGAAGGAGTCGTATCGGCGCTGCGTAAAAACAACTTCGGCACCAGAGATCTGACTGTTGTGCAAATTCAGACTCCGCTGAACCATGGCAACTCAGGCGGTGGTCTTTATGACCTTGAGGGTTATCTTATCGGCGTAAACACCTGGATTTATGCCAAAACCGTTACCGAGGGCCTGAATTTTTCGATTGCAATTGATGAATTCTTTCAGTTACTTGAGCCGGAATGGGTCGAAGTTCTGGCATTACCCGGCGCATCTTTACCAGCCGAGAAGGAAAATCAGGAATGAGTATCAGACACAAACGCCTGCAATCAGACTACGCCAAAATCGTTGATACCTTCAAAGAAGGCGGCCGCATTCAAATAAAAGCTGCCAACGGCAACCCGCCCGAGAAATACCAGATCGAATTTTTGATTAACAGTCTGGTCATGAAACCGGATGGATCGGTTACGGTCAAAAACAATCATATTGCCGAAATCTACCTGACCGCTTCGTACCCGCGCCAACCACCACAGTGCCGGATGCTGACCCCGGTGTTTCACCCCAATATTGCGCCGCATGCGATATGTATCGGCGACCACTGGGCCGCCGGCGAATCGCTGCCGCACCTTATCGTGAGAATTGGCGAGATGCTGTCATTTCAGAGCTATAATCTCAAAAGCCCACTCAACGGCGAAGCGGCCAAGTGGGCAAGCAAAAATGCCAGCAGGTTTCCGATCGATAAAATGGACTTCTCTGCTTATTACGAGGCTGGAGAAAAGGTTCTTTCAGAGACCCAGGCCAGGCAGATTGACGAGCACAGCACAATGAGCTGTGCTAACTGTGGAGCGCAGGTGCAGGGCTCACAGATAATCGTCTGTTCTTCGAAGCATCCGGTTTGTGCAAGTTGCGCCATGAAGTGCTCAGCCTGCGGCCAGCAGATTTGCCTCAAATGTGTAACCAGCATCTG
>JAKJFO010000208.1 GCA_022704885.1 Candidatus Rifleibacteriota bacterium
GCCATTTGCACATATTGACGACAAGTGCAGAATATGGCGCAAAACCACGATCAGACGGCACCAGGCGGAAACCGGCCGGCCACAATGGCCCGCCACTGATCAGAACGACATTGCCGAGACCGGCGCGAGATCTGATCATAAATGGAATCGTATCTGAGCTGCTACGCACTGTCGAACTGACAAGAACTTCGCTGCCCGGCTTGAGGCCTGCATATTCATAAATGCCTTCGAATCTTGGCAGTGTTGCAAAGAATTCGACGTTCTGAATCGGGTCATCGATCAGGCGCAGAAAGTTGTATGGCGTCTCAGCCGAAGGCAGCACCAGATTACCAGGCGTGCCGCGCCAGCTTTCGCTGCTGGTTAAAACCGGCAGCAGCTTTTCGATCTGGGTGCCCTGATAGCCGAGTTCACCGAAATTTTTCGACGAAGGCATGAGCAGCAGGCCGAGTGTTCCTGCCTCGACGCGGCGTATTATCTCTTCTTCGAGTGGCTTGAGCATGTCATAGTCTGCGCTGTAAAGAACCAGAACGTCGGCGATCTTG
This sequence comes from Candidatus Rifleibacteriota bacterium, assembly GCA_022704885.1. Next base: position 543 of record JAKJFO010000208.1, read on the forward strand.
AGATCTTCGCGCAGATCAGGATTATTCTGCGCAGCCTCGGGCTTGAGATCGCGCGCGCAAACCCAGCGGTTGTCACGTAATCTTGTCCAGTGAACGGTTCTGGCGTTGGGATCGGTCAGCAGAGCATTGCCGATGAACTTCATATCCCATGACAGCCGGCCGCTCAGCGCCATGATGTTGAGGCGCTCACGTACAACTTTGAGCAGAAAACCGGTCTGATTGTTTTCGTTGGTCAACTCGTTTTCGAGAGCCGGAATCTCGAGTTCGAACCTGAAGTTGCCTTCTTCTTCGCATGGAATGTTGAAAGCGAACGCGGCTTTTTCGGTAGCTGAGGCAAAGTCTGCGGTAGCTGAAGTGAAAAATTCACCGTTGCGGCGCACTGTAACCGTTACCGAGCTGGTAGCAACACGATGCAGGCTGACTTCGCCGCGCACGCGCACGCTCGAATTGAGGTAGCCCTGCGCTGGCGGTCTGGTGAGATGCAGAGCCATGTCGGCGCTTTCACCTTCCTGACCGGGTGCGACAAAATGCACTGGAGTTCGCATGTTGGCCAGCGCCATTGCAGGATTGTCACCGGTCGTGCTGACGCCGTCACTGAGCATGATGATACCGAGAAGACTGCCCTCACCCAGATTGCCGACAACATTACGAACAGCGTTACTGATGTCGGTCTGGTTACCGTCGGGATTGAGGCTGAACTGCTCGACTTCCTGCCGTGATACCGGCGAAACATTGTCGGCAAAGCTGAATACTTCGGGATAAATGCCGGTTTTTTCTTCAAGTTGCCCGATAAAACCGCTTTCAAACAGCTTTTTTATCTGGTCGAGCCGTGAGACTTCCTTGTGTTTTATGCTCATGCTGCGCGAAGTGTCGATCATCACTGCGAGCCGGTTGCGTTGCGGCACGTAGCCAGAAACGATCAGAACCGGGCCACACATGAGAATGGCCAGCAGAATAACCCAGAGAACTCTTATTGCCAGCAGCTGGCGCCGCATTTTATCGCTGATATTTTTGCCTTCGCAACGGTAAACCCACCATGACAGAGGCAGCAGTGCAATCAGCAGAAGTACCAGGCCGGCCCAGCCCCAGGCCAGTGTCATTGCCGATGAATCGATATCTCGGATCGGGCTGAGATTATAGCCGAAGAGTCGCAGCAGACTGTGCATGATCATTCAACCCTCCTGGCGGTCGGAAGATTGGCAAACCAGCTTTCGATCACAGCCAGCAGCAGCAGTGTCAGCAGTGCAGCACCGCTGAGGTCGTAACCATCGCGCAGCAGAGATACCTTTTCTTTTACGCTGCGGCCGCGGCCCGGTTCGTGGGCGATCGGAATGAAGCGCGGAATTCGCCGCAGGTTGATGCGATCGAGTTTGCTTTCTTCGGGTGGCGGGTTGACTGCAAAGGCACTGAGTGTGCGTTTTCCGCCATCGCTGAGAATCTGATAATAGCCGGTCTGATCGGTATCACGTGAGGTAAAATGCACCAGACCCTGAACACCTGTCTGCACGGCGAGTTTGAGCAGAGTGCCATCTGGTTGTTTTAACTGCATATCGCGGGCATCTTCACTGGTAATTGTTGCTGAGACCGGCATGCCTGGCCTAATTGAGCCAATAGCCAGCTCGTTGGCGGTAATCATGGCGATCAGAGTCTGATGCAAAAATGGCAGCCAGGTCGGGCGAACCGGCCAGTTGGTCCAGGAATTATCGGCCGAAAAGGTTACCAGCAGCGAACGTCCACGTCCGCGCTTTTCTTCGACGATTCCGGGCAGACCATGGCTCATGCGTGCCAGCAGAAGCGCCGAGGGGTTCGGGCGCACCTGGAAGAATTCAAAAATCTGTGCCCGGCCGGGATCGCCGGTGCCATCGCGGGCAAAAATACTGAAAGCCGGATGCCCGGTATCGATGTCGGTCATCTGGTAGCCGACGCTTCGACTAACTGCGTTGCCGACACGCTTGTAGACTCTTGCCGGCAGCAGGTAAGCTCCGCCGAGATCATCGATCAGGTGCTTGTTATACCATTCGGGCTCAACGCGGTTGCCCATGAAGGTGATCAGGTTGCCGCCGGCGAGAAGGTATTCTGACAGTCGTTTGATCAGGTCGGGTTCGAGATGGCGCTGATTGATCAGGCAGACTACCGCATAATTTCTGAGGTCGGCGCCTTTTGCTTCGGCGGTGCTGCGTGAATCAACGGCAAAATTGTTGTCTTTGCTTCGGTTAAGCGGGTTCAGTGCAAAACGCACGAAGATATCTTCGCGATTTTCCGGCTGGCCAGGCAGTGAATCGGGCTTGATCAGAAGCACGCGGCAGGGCTCGAATACCCGTACGGCGAGATGACGCTGGTCATCAAAAGGCATGGCATCGCTTTGAATAGAGGCGGTAACCTGATTCATGCCGGTAGCAGAAAAGGTTGCCATCATTTTTGCGTCTTTTACCGCGTTGGCTTCGACTTCGATTTCTTCTTCAAGTTTGCGCTCACCGTTAATCGAGATGGTTACCCGCGCCTTGCGGCTGCGTTGTGAATAGTTGGCCAGTGTCAGCTTGAGCGGCACCTGGCGCCCGCTCATGATTACCGGTGCTTCGACTTCGATGCCGGTCACTGCCATGTTGTCTGGTGCGGTGTCTCCGACTGGTACCATGATCAAATCGATTCCCGGTTCGACTTTTGCCAGATCGTATTTTTCGATAAAGGGCTGCCAGGAAGATTCGGTCATATCGGTGATTACATAAACAGCGCGCCGATAGGCCTTGAGTGGTGACAGCAGCTTGAGCGCAGGCAGCAGCGAAGATGCGATGCTGGTGCCGGCCATGCTGAGCGGTATATTGCTGACACTCTTTTTCAGGGTTTCCTGATCCCAGGTCAGCTGCGGAAAGATCAGTCGGCCGGGATCGTTGACCAGGCCGACGGTGGCGCGGTCGCCCGGCTGCATCTGATCGAGAATCTCAAGAGCTCTTGCTCTGGCGGTATTGAAAACAGAAATGCCCTGATGAGCGCAGCCCATAGACATCGAGTTGTCGAGCAGCACTACAAAAGCTGCCGGAGTGTCTGAAGAGTTGCGGGCACTGGCGCTTTGTCCGAGAAAGGGTCTGGCCAGCGACATTACCACGAGAATGATGGCTGCAATGCGCAGTGCCATCAGCAGAAGGTTGCGTACTTTCTTGCGGCGGGCCACGAACTCGACCGAAAGCTTGATCAGACGAAGGCTGGGAAAGTCTTTTCTGACCGGAGTCTTGCGATAATAGAGATGAAGATATATCGGCACCGCGATGCCGAGAATGCCGAGCAAAAACCATGGGCTGGCAAATGACATGCTGTTACCTCAAACCCACGGCCTGGCGGCGTGAGAAGAAACTGCGCAGATTCGCTTCGAGTGGCATCGAAGTGTCGGCGATCAGGTAGTCGATGCCAGATTTGCGCAAGGCTGATTTGAAAGTGTTCATCAGGTGTTTAACCCGTCTCAGATATTCGCTGCGCAGTTGAAAAGCGTCAGTTACTATTTCGGATTCATCTTCAAGATCATGAAAAATCGTGGTGTCGTCGAATGGAAAGCTGATTTCGTCGCGATCGAGTACATGAAACAGTACGATCTCGTGCCGTCGTGTTCTGAGCTGGCGAAGCTTCTGAATGATCACTTCGGCGTTATCCATCAGATCGGAAAACAGAATGAAGATGCCGCGTTTTTTCATGCTCTGGCCAACCAGATCGAGGCTGGCGCCAATATTGGTGACTTCACTGGCTCTGGTCGCTTCGAGTTCGTTACAGACAGCCTTGAGATGTGCCATGCCAGTACGCGGTCTGATCATGCGGCGCAGACCGTTGGCAAAAGTGACCAGGCCGACTGAATCCTGCTGTTTGAGCATGAGATAGGCAAGCGAGGCCGCCAGTGTCGAAGCGTAATCTATCTTGCTGAGACTGCCCTGGCCCTTGTATGACATCGAGCCACTGGTATCCATGACCAGATAGCCAGAAAGGTTGGTTTCTTCTTCGTGTTCCTTGATATAGAATTTGTCGGTGCGACCGTAGACTTTCCAGTCGATGTCTTTGAGCGGATCACCGGGCACATACTGCCGGTATTCCGAAAACTCGACGTTGAAACCCTTGAATGGGCTTTTGTGCAGGCCTTCGACCATGCCCTCGACCACGGTGCGGGCCCGTATTTCCATTGAGGAAAGCGATGCCAGCAGCTTCGGGTCAAGAAATCGCGATAATTTTCGGGTCTTCTCCATGATAACCTTTGCGCGCACAGGCTGTCAGTGCCTGCGCGAAATATCAGGCGGCGGGTTCAGAAACCGTTTTGAGAATCTTTTCGATGATCGTGTCGGGCGTGATTCCTTCGGCTTCGGCATTGAAATTGAGCAGAATGCGATGGCGCAATACAGCGTAGGCCAGCGCCCTGATATCTTCGCAGGCGACGTAGAAACGGCCCTGCAGAACAGCACGCGCCTTTGAACCGAGAATCAGATACTGGCTGGCGCGCGGGCCGGCGCCCCAGGTGACGAAGTCGTTGACGAAACCGGGTGAATTGTCGCGGCCCGGGCGGGTTGCTTCGGCAATCGCGACGGCATAGCGAATGACGCGATCAGAAACCGGCACACGTCTGACGATTTCCTGCAGTTCGAGAATGCGCTTCTGTTCGAGAGCAGGTTTAAGGTCAGCCAGAGCTCCACCGGTGGTGGCGCGTACCATGGTGACTTCTTCTTCGGTCGGCGGGTATTCCATGCGCACGTTGAACATGAAGCGGTCGAGCTGGGCTTCTGGCAGCGGGTAAGTGCCTTCCTGCTCGATCGGGTTCTGGGTGGCGAGAACGAAGAATGGCTCAGCCAGAGGGTAGGTCGTGGTGCCGCTGGTGATTTTGCGTTCCTGCATCGCCTGCAGCAGCGCTGCCTGCGTTTTGGGCGGGGTGCGGTTGATTTCGTCAGCGAGCAGCATCTGAGTGAACAGAGGGCCTTTGACGAAACGGAAGTTACGTTCGCCGGTCTTCATGTTCTCTTCGATGATTTCGGTGCCGATGATGTCTGAAGGCATCAGGTCGGGTGTGAACTGCACGCGCTTGAACGAGAGGTCGAGCAACTGGGCGAGGCTGTTAACCAGGAGGGTTTTGCCGAGGCCAGGCACGCCGATCAGCAGCACATGGCCCTGAGCGAAGAGCGCGTAGAGAACTTCTTCGACGACTTTGGTCTGGCCGATGAAGACTTTGCTGATCTCGGTCAGAATTTTTTTATGGGCGTTCTTTATCTCGGCGAGCGCCTTGACCTCGTCGATTTTGTTTTCGTTTGCGGTTTGAACGGTGTTTTCGCTGTCCTGTGCCATCTTGCTACCTCCTGCTTTAACGCGGTCAAACTTAACACGAATTCCCCCTCTGTACAAGAGTGAATTCTCAAATGTTCTCTGAGTATGGGTGATCGATCTGGCAGATTCGGCCGCGCCGTTTACATGCCGGTAGAGATTACTTTTGTGTCTCTAAGTATTGCAGCAACAGTCGATTCGGTAAAGTTGCTGGCCGGAAGACCGTTGTTGAGCAGCACACACTCTACAACTATCTTGAGCGCTCTCTTATCGCCGTCTTCAATAAGAAAGAACGCTATGCTGTTAACATCTTCTATGCGGTCGAAAAAATCGTTAGCGTTGTTTGGCTCGAATGTTCCACCAACAGCGACTCCCGAATTGGGCGCGGTAAAGATGGCGCCGGGCATGGAAATCGGCAATGTCGTGTGCCGGTTGAAATCGCCGGTGCGCTGATAAGTCAGGCGTCGCGCGGTTAGCACCAGCGAACACCCCTGCCACCTGCCGCTGGTCGTTTCGCTGTAGGCCGAGGCTTCAACCGCTGACTTGATAATGGCAAAGTAAGCTACCGGCTGGTTGGCATTCGTGCTCAGCAGTCTCTTATTACCTGTTTCAAGCTGATTGAACGCGAGAGCGTTGATGTTGACATTTATCTGCGGCGGGGCAAGACTTGCTTCGCCATTGCTTCTGATAATGTAGGCACTGTTGGCTTTTTCGAGATCTTCTTTCAGTGTGGCGAGCAGAATCTGAATTTCCTTTTGTCTCGAAGCCTTCCATTCTCCAATCCGGTAAGAATTTGTCAGCTGTCGAAACATGATAAATACTGTTCCGATAAAGGCCGACAGAATTCCGGCAGCCACAAGTATTTCGATCAGGGTATAACCCTTTGCTTTTTTCATCAGTTCTTTATCCGGGTAGAATTAATTGTCTTTTTTATGCTTCTTTTCATGCCATTGCCTTCGATAATGACCTCGAATTCGATCGAGTCTACCTTATACTTTGTCTGGCCAAGAACACGGCATTTAGTGCTGTATGACAGCTTGAACGGTTCGTCCCGTTCGCCCTTGAGAGGCCCCTCCAGATATTTTGCCCAGGGGTCTACGTTGGCGACTCTTTTGTCTCTGACCGAAAAATTGTAGGCATAATAGAACTCAGATGGCAACTGCTTGAATTTGAGCAGTGCCAGCTGAGTTATGCCCTGCCCGATGAAATCGAGCTGAACCCGCTCGAGAATTTTACTGTTGATCGGGGTCGCTTCCCGTGAACTTCTGACATATATCCCGGCCAGCCCCAGCAGGGCAGTAGCAAACACAAGCACTATCACTATGGCGATTCCCTTTTTATTCACAGGCATTTCACTCTTCCAGGT
>JAKJFO010000209.1 GCA_022704885.1 Candidatus Rifleibacteriota bacterium
TTTGTGTCCAATAAAAAAAATCGGGCGCTTGAGCTTAAAATACCAATAATTGATGAGTTCGAGCTTGCCCGCATGCTGGAGATGAAAATTGAAGACGGAAAATTCACGGGCTGAAATCAGCGAAGTATTCGCTTCCATTCAGGGAGAAGGTCTTTCCCTCGGCACCATGCAGCTGTTTATTCGCTTTGGTCCGGCCAATAGAGAATGCCGGGAGAGAGCTGCACCTGTTGAAGATAATAACGATCAATTCTGGTACAGAACCTTGCCCGGCACTCGCAATTTAAAAGCGAAGAATCCGATAACTGCCGGCAAACTATTCAACGATATCGCCAGATATTTCCCGTTGCAGCAGTTTTACTGCATCTCGATGATCGGCGAGGAACCTTTACGGCAGGCCAGCTTCCTCAGCGCTTTTCTTCCTCTGCTCAAGCGTGCCGGCCTCAAAACATTCGCGCAGACAACCGCGCCGACAACCAGAGATTTTGCAGGATTGATCAGCATGTTCGATATGATCTGCCTGGATCTTGATTTATCACGCAGAGAGCGTCACTGCGAAAAAGAACTGAACAGGCTCGCCACAATTATAGAGATGACGGATCCGGCAACAGCCTACCTGCGCCTGACCGTCGATGCCCATGAGAATCCGCACATTCTTCTCGCACAGCTCGAAAAACTGCCGATACATCGTCACACCCTGGTTCTGCAACCCAAAATGACCGGTCTTTCCCATATCAGCGACTGGGATACCGGCACCATTCTGGCATGGATAAACCTGTTTGCGCCATTGTTTGCTCATATTCGCTGGATACCGCAAGTGCATAAACTATTGCGCATTCCATAGATTTACGGTATTGTGTCTGATATTATGCAACCAAATAAAAGCTTGAGAAAACGGTGATAACATGGCTTTAAACGAAAAACTCTTTCTACCAAAAGATATCGTCTGCCCAATCTGCGAAAAAGAATTCGTTCGCTATCTTCTGCGCAAAAAACAATTCAGCCTTGACAAACGCGACATCGACTACCGCCCGATTTATCTCGGCTCGATCAATCCACGATATTTCAATGTATGTGTCTGCCCGCACTGCTTCTTTTCTGCCGAAGACAAATATTTCTGCCCGCAGATGAATATCGAAGATATGCGGCGCAAGCAGCTTCTCGACAGCCATAAATCGCAATGGGAAGCGGCCAGCCGTGTGCGTGCGGCTTCCAGCGGCCAGCAGATCTGGAAGGATGTCGAAGCCGAAAAGCTGCGCGAACTGACCAATGCCAATATCACCATTCTGCGTCAGATTTCACCACTTCTCAGAAAGGCAGCTGCAAGCATCATCGAAAAGGGTAAGCCATATAACGAGCTGCAGAGAGACGGCGACCTCGAAGCTGCCATCAGATCCTGGGAGCTGGCTGCCATCTGCCTCAAAGCCAGACGCGCCAATCACCGCCTGCTCGGCTACACCTATCTGAATGGCGCCTGGACCGCCAGAGACGCCTACCAGGGAACAGAAGACCCGGCCCTGAAAGAAAGATTCAAGGCTTTTGAAGAAGCCTATCTTACCGAAGCCGTTACCTTTCTTGAAATTACCAACAAGGCCACCGGCATCGACGATGCGTTCATGCCCGATGGCACGCGCATTCCCAAAGAAAATCTGCCGCAATCACGAGTGTTTGAAATAATGTACATTCTGGCCGGCGCCAACCGCCTGCTTGGCAAGATCGACGAAAGTAACCGCTTTCTCGAGCAGATCATCTATGGCAGTCAGAGTGCCCAGGGCATTATTCTCTGGTTTGTTAACCAGGCCCGAGAAATGCGCCAGGAAGCGACGACCCAGAAAAATCTACCAGTTCCACAGGATGAACCAGATGAAGAAGATTACTGACCTATATTTTCCGGCCCGAACCGGCGGAGTCGCCATTATACTGGTGATTCTTCTGCTCATCGCAGGCCTGGTTATCGCCGGAGTAATCTACAGTCAGGGTAGCGGGATGCAGCAGAAACAGGAAAAGCTGCTGGCACAGGGCTACGAACTGTTCAACGCAGGCAACCTTGAGAAAGCTTACCCGCTCTTCAAGGAAGCGCTCACTACGTTCACTTCGCCACTGGCATTTTATCGGCGTTTTGCCGCTGCAGAAAATCAGGTGACCCCTGATGAGATTCACGAAATTGCCGTCAGCGTTTCTCTGTCAATTGCCCATGAAAAGTTTTTCGATCTGCAGAGCGCTGACGAATGGGTCACGCGTGCCGAGGAAGACCTCACCTACCTGCCGGAAGGTGAACGGAAAAGTGACCTTACTGCCACAATTGCTACGGCAAGAGCAGTTTCGAAACTTTGCAAAACCTACAATGAAGGCAATTACGAGCAGGCGATGAAAGACCTGCTCGAAATCGAAAAAATCTCGCAGCCTACCGACCAGGACTTTTTCATCTTCGAAATCCGCTTTCTGATCGCATGCGGCAAGGCCCTCAACGAACCGGCCATACTGAACCAGGCCCGTGAACTGCTGTTCTTCGCAACCACAGACGCCGGCATCGACAATGAGAAGACCCGCAGTCTGTGGGGCATTCTTACCAATTGACCATCCGATACAACCCGCATCGAATTGAGAAGCAGGCCAGAAAATGGCCTGCTTCTTTTTCGGCCGACAGCCTCGATGAAGATATCAGACTGCGTTTCAGCATGTTGTGGAGCGATCACGCAATGGGATGGGCAGACCCGTTTGCCGTAAAACCCGCTATCGACGAGAACCTGCTCTATGAATACGGATTCGACTGCGCCAGAATTGCTGGCATCTGCGCACAGAACCGTGTCTCTGCAGCCTCATTGCTTGAATCTTCGTTCAAATGGCTTTCGCGACTCGACTGGTTTCTGAACAACTCAGAGAAATCAGCCTTTGCAACTGAACCATGGCTGGAAGCCGCTCTTCAGGGGCACGACCAGGTTATCTACCGTCACCGCCCCTACTGTGCCTTTGCGCTCGTGCGCAAGGCACTTCGCCTCGCACCACCCGATAAAAACCTCGATCCTCTTCAGAAAAATCTTGTAATCAGCGCGGTTTATCCATTCTGCCCGCTCTGGGCTCGCTTCAATCTCTTAGATGAAACGGGAATTCCTGCAGCTCTGCCAGCAATTGTCGAAGATTTTCAAGAGTTTGCCTGCGTCAGATTCTCACTGCCGGCAGGCGGCTGGCACTGGCAGGTCTTCGAACGTAAAAGCTTTTCGACCAGCCCTCAGACAGAGCTGCTCAAACTCAAGTGGGTAAAAAAAGCGGCAGGTAACAGATCACTAAGACTGGAACAAGCCAAAGAGGGTCTGAAAATATGTTTTGTCTGAACGAAACAAGTGCCCGAAATTTCAGAGCTCTGATATGCCTGCCGCTTCTTATTGGAATCTGGGCCGCGATGACACCGCCAGCCGCGTTACATATTTCTCAGGCCTGGCCGGATGGGCCGGTCACTCTGGTGGTCGAACAGCAAAGTAATGATTACAGTTTGAACAGCATCGAAGAGCATCATGGAGTTTCGGCTGAACGCGTAATAATAAACGAGTCGACACATGAGCAGCTGATGACCTGCCCTGGCATCGGCTCCAAAACCGCCGCTCTGATCGTCAAAGAGCGCTCTTTTGCGAGGTTCCATGACTGGCGCGATCTGCACGACCGGGTAAAGGGAATGAGCCACATGAAAATCGAAAAGCTTCAGGAAGCTGGAGTCAGGCTGAACCGAGAGGAGCAGATAGAAGAAGGCAGATGAAATTACGCATGGCGCCAGTGTAATTTTTCAGTATAATATACTGTACAGGGTTGAGAACAACCTGACAGTTTGGCTTTGGCCAGATTGTATAAACGATTTAATAAAACTTTATTCCTGATCGAACGTAATTATTAATAGTCCAGACCGAAAGGTACAGGAGCAGCAGGCATGAAATACCGGAACATCATTTTTATGGCTCTGGCAGGCATCATGGTGTCCTGCATTGCCACCGCCAGCAATCCATTCAATGTCGACCAGATTTCGATCGACGCTTCGGTAAATCAGACCAGCACCAGTGCGGCAGTAAACACCGACAGTGCCGCCAGCAAGGCTGCGACCGCTCAAATCGGCTTTGTCAACGTCAGAACCAGGCTCAACGTCAGAACTAAACCCTGGGGCAAGATAATCGGCAAACTGTACGACGGCGACAAACTCAAAATCGTCGGCAAAGAAGGCAGCTGGTATAAGATCGAGTATAACGGCGGCTATGCCTACGTGCACAGCAACTACGTCGAAGTTGGCTCAGAGCGAGCTGCAAGCAACACTCCCGGCGATTCAGGTTCGGTCGTTGGCCCGGTCGGCACCCTGCCAGACGGAACACTTGACCCGGCCCGCTTCGGCTATAACGCCAAAATGTTCAAATCGGTATTCGACATTGTCGAGAAGTTCTGTTCGAGCAACAAAGCCTACGTATTCGGCGCCGGCCATAAATACACCTCTGGTTATGCCGAAAAAACAGACTGTTCCGGTTTTGTCGGTCAGTTCATCCAGAAAATGTCGGCAGCAGCAGGGGTAGCGCCTGTTTTTCCAAAAAACAGCTGGTATCCCTCAAGCCAGGTCTACAAAACTCAGCATACCAACAAGATTACCAGCAAGTTTCCGCCCCCCAGCCCGCGCGACCTGATCAGACCCGGTGACGTGTTCGTCATGAACCCGGGCAGCAGCGGCGTAGGCCACGTCGGCCTGTTCATGGGCTACACCCCCTCAGGCCAGCCAATCATCGCCCATTCGACTCCTACCAGAGTCAGCAGCTCAACCAGAATCGCCGGTAAGGTCGGCTATTCCGGCGTGCGTATCGAAGTGCTGCCGGCACGCTATGCATCACGCTGGGCCGGCGTCTACCGCGTCAAAAACATGGATACCATGCTTGACCGACTCTCCAAAACCTGACATAATTAAGCCGCCTGGTGGCAACAGAAGTCAGAACGGAGAATCAGGGCGGTTAAAATGATGAGAGTGCTCGCTATTCTGCTGGTATTCATCAGCAATATGACTTTGGCAATGAACCCCGAACCAGCCAGTGCTTCTTTCAGCAGCTGGCTGGTTTTTTCACAGGGAAGCGGCAAAAAGCAGCTGATGTGGCTGAGTGAAGAAGACGGCAGCATGCTCGACGGTCCATTCCAGGGACCAATGGCGTTCATCACCGACAAAAAGAGTAATCTCTGGGTCGGTGACAGCCTCAACGCCCGCATACTTGCATTCGACAGCAACGGTAATCAGGGGCGCGAATACGACCTCATCGCTGCTGCAAAAGCGGCCGGTCTGGCATCCGACCCGCTGCTTATCGACCTGGTTCCCGGCATCAACGGCAAACTCCTTGCTGCAGATGCTTCTAACAATGCCATAATCGAAATCGACCTGCGTGGCGGCAAATCACGCGCGTTCACTTCTCCTCCGGCCGGCAGCAACCACCACTGGTCGCAGATAAACCGCATTCACAGTGACAGCGCAGGTGAAATCTATATCGAAGATGTCGCCCTGCGCCATACGGTCATACTGAACCGCGATGGCAAGCCACAAAAAACTCTTGCCGGGTATATCGGGCTGGCTGTAGCAGAATCTTCACGCATCGCCCTGATTTCTGCCAGCGAAGGCGAAATGACCGAGTGGTATGTATTGACCAGTGAACAACCCGAAGGCGAACTGGTCAAACTGGCACGTCTGAATGCCGAGAATCCGATCTTATGGTGTTCTCTGATAGGTTATGATGGCCAGCAGCGTCTGCATGTCGTCTACGACACAGCTCTGGCCCGCCATTACATTACCCTCGACAGCGAAGGAACAATCACGAACAAGCACACTACCCTGCTGCACGACCCCGGCTACGACGTAAACCGCCCTGACTGGATCGACAGAAGCGGCAGAATCTATACCTTACAGGTAAAACACCCGTCGCTGTCGATATTAAGACTTGATTGACCCTTTTTTTTCGGCAGCGAAGAATGTAGAATGCTTTCTACATTATGGAAAAATCCCAGAAGACCCCGGAAATCTCAGTTCCGCAGCTTGAAGCACTGCCGCTGTTCGTAGTCTTTTTTGCCATCGGCATTTCGACTGCAGAAATCTTTGACCGTAACACTGCCTGGCTCTTCTTTTCGCTGACGATTTTTACGCTGATGCTAAGTGTTCCAGAGTTTCTTCAGAGATATCGCTGGCATTTTCTGATGGTCGCAGCAGTCTGCGTCGGTATCTTCTATGCTCTGGTCAGAGTCCCGCCCGGCTATGACTTTGTCGAGCTTTTCAAACTAGACGGTACCAGGGGGCGGCTTACCGGCACCTTACGCGGCGAATACCGTATCGGGAGTAAAAACTCGGTCTCTTTCAAGATGGCTGATGCAGTATTCGAGTTCGATGAACAGCTGGTCAGCATACCCATCGACGTAGACTGCAGAATCGCGGCGGCAGGCTTCATCCCGGAACCTGAACAAAAATATTCCTGCTCCGGCAGGTTTTCGGTCACCCAGGTTGCGCGCAATCCGGTTTTCAGCGGTTCAGACCTGCAATCTGAAAGCGCACTGCTCGACCCCGGCCGGGTCTCAGGCAAACTTCAGCTCATGATCAGAGACGGTCTGAAAATGGCTCTGCCAAAACGGCATGCCGCCATAGTCACCGGCTTTATACTTGGCGACACTTCTGGAATCAGTGTCGAAGACCGGCAACTTTTCAAAGAAACCGGAATCAGTCATCTTCTGGCCGTATCCGGGCAACATCTGATGGTTCTGATAATTCTTATGGCGTCTATTTTTCACTGGCTGCGAATACCACCGATATCCCGCAGCATACTGACTGTCGCAATACTTGTGGTCTATGCAATGACTACTTCAGGCAGTCCTTCTGTGTGGCGGGCTCTGACCATGTATCTCTGCATTTCCGCCATTCTGCATCTCGAAGCTTCGCCGTCACCCATCAGACCTGTTGCCGTAGCCGCTCTGCTGCTGCTTCTGCATGATCCGCGCAACTTATCGAATGCTGCATTTCAGCTTAGTTTCACCGCTGTGATCGGCATTATTTATTTGAACCGGCCGATCGAAAAGCTTTTCAAAAAGATGTATTTTCCGACAAATCTGTCACGTTATCTCGCAGCCTCACTGGCAGCCAACGCAGCCACAATACCAATGGCTGCCCTGTTATTCG
>JAKJFO010000020.1:0-24627 GCA_022704885.1 Candidatus Rifleibacteriota bacterium
CGCTTCGAAAATCGGGGCGCCTGAGGCCGTGTAATCCTGCATGAAAACGCGGCTGCCGGTTACCAGCGCCTGATTGCCAAGTTTGACGAGAGTTGGAAAATCCCGGGTCAGCTCTGGTATCGATTCTGGCCGAGCACCGATATACTGGTCGTTGCCGAAGATTACAAAAAGCGGGTTGTTTTTGTCTGTTCGCAATTTCGCCTCGGGAAACTGGTCTCTTATGCCTGATGATTCAAATATCCAGGTCAGAATTATCGTTTTCTTACCCTGCAGCGTAATCGGTACTGTCAGCATGGCATTGGTATCCATAAAAGATTTCTGCCAGACGAGAGTGCCAAAATCTTCGCGAATCTGATAATAGGTTCTGTCGCCGAACATGTTCAAAAAAAAGCTGTCGAGCAGTTCAGCCTTAAGGGTGTCGAATTCGATATCATTTTTCGGCCCGACTGCTGCCTGCGCTTCCGTTTCAGGATTTTCGCGCTTCATATAGGCTCGATAACGGTTGATGAACATTTCTTCGGCGACCGGATTACGTCCTTTGGTAAATCGGTAATCATTGGTTTCGCGGTCATAGATAACTGAAAAAAACGGCTGGCTCTCATCATAAACCCATACATTCGAGAAAAATGGTCTGCCGTTCAGCTGGTAACTTTTGCGCACGGTTTGCAGAACCAGCTCATTGATCGATGTGGTGACCGGTAACCCGGTATAAGCTGCCAGCTTTTCGATAGAATCGAGGCTGCGGGCATAATTCACCGCATCGCGAAAATTTGCCAGAGTCTCTATGTCGAGGCTGACCAGTTCTTCAGCAAGTTCTTCGACTGCGCGGTTCTTTTCTTTTCTGAAATTTGCAGCAACATATTCGTTGGCCAGGTAGGTTGAACTCAGCAGTGGCAGCATAGTTACCAGAATAAAAATCGCGAGAATGAACATCATTATCGAGATGTCACCACCACGTTCAAAAACGATGCTTTCGACAAAGACCTTGAAGACGAAGCAGCCGATAATGCCAAAAAATATTGTCAACAGCAACATGCCCGGGTTTTTTGGCAGGGGTGGGACTTCAGCTGCGATTATCGTTCGGTGTGGTTTCTGAGGATCCCTGCTGCTGATCAGCAGCAGGTAATTTCGCCAGCGCAGAAGCCCGCCACGCTCGCCGGCATTGATAATCAGCCGCGGCAGGCTTTTCAGCAAAATTTTTCTGTCGGCAAAGTAGCTCGAAGCCATGATTCTGTCTGCATTATGATTGTTCAAAAAAGCAAGCCCCATGTTCTGGTTCTGCCAGTTGTCGATTTTCTGCCGGGCTCTGGCATCTGTGTCGAAATGTGTGAGATCGGTAATGAAGTTCATGATAAAGGCTGAGCGCAGTCGCAGAAGCATAAAAAGGCGATATGAGCCGGGTTCTCTTATAATCACGCGTTGAATTTTGTCGCCGTCACCATCTTCGTAGAGAATATCATTGTTGAAATATATTTTGAGCTCGTTTTTGATCAGCTCTGATACTTTCTGCTGGGGCGCCTGACGCAGTTCTGCCGAGTCGCGGTTCTGCTGCATCCGGCGAAGAAATTTCAGGAAGGAAGCGAGCAGGCTTTCGGAACTGGCCTTTCCACTTTTTACCGAGAATTCATGATCCTGATTGTTCTGGCGGTATATCAGGGCACTTTCGCCGTCAGAGTGTATCTTTGTGGTTTCATACATCAGGCTTTTGAGAAAGTCCAGAAGCTCCTCTCCGACTTCATTTTGTATGCGGGTCCAGGTTTCCTGGCGCGTTCGCCGCAGTGCCATGAAAAGTTTACGATAAATTTCGATGACAGGATTGATCAGGATGTCCTGCCGCTGTAGTTCCTGCTGCATGCGATGCAGTAGTTGCTTTTCGTTTTCGGCGCGCATGGTGCCGGCCGAAGTGTGCATTGAATAGTAGATGACCAGAGCCGGTGCCGAGAGGAATATTGCTGCAAGTATTACCAGAAGAGCTTTTTTCATTGTCTGGTATCTCCGCTGACGAGTTCATAAAAATCTGCAGCTGCAAGAGGAGCACAGAGAAAACCGCATTTCATGGCGGCATCGGTTAAGTCAGGCGTCAGCACGATGCGGGTGTGGCGCCCCTGCTTGCTGAGCTGCTCAAGATGCTCGGCATCTGCTTTTGCTCTGCCGATGATGCAGAACTCTGAACGTGTCGGTGTAACCAGAGCTCCGGCAATTATCTGCCCGTATGCCAGGCCTATGCCAAAATCGTAGGCAAACTTATTTTGATCTGCTCTGGTTTTGATAATCGCCTGGTGCGCCTGGTGCATGGCAAAAGCGGCTGAAATAGCTTTTTGTTTGCTGTCCTGTGGCTGCTGATCGGGAAAAAACGCGACAATCGCATCGCCGATAAACTGTTCAACCTGTCCGTCGAATTTTTGTATCAGGGCTGACATTGTTTCCAGATGCTCGTTCAGCATGCTGGCGATTGATCCGGGTGGATTTTCTTCTGAAAGAGTGGTAAAGCTTCTGATGTCAGAAAACAGCACCGATCCATTGATAGTGCGTGCTTTTTGGCTTTCTTCGAGCGACAGGTTTTCGGCGAGGCTTTGTTCAAAAGTGGTCGATACGAACTTGCCCAGTCTCAGCCGGCGCTTGAAGCCTTCCAGCATCTGATTGATCGAACCTGCAAGTTGCCCAATCTCGTCTCCTCTTACGAATTCCAGGTCCTGTTCGAGATCACCCCGGCTGATGGCCTGCAGCGTCAGATTGATCGCTCCGAGAGGAGACAGCATGTATGATGCTGCAAAAGAGGCCATTACATACATCAGACAAATCAGCAGAACTGAAATGCAGACCAGCGCCAGGCGTTTGAGATTGCGTTCGCGATTTATTCCGGCCAGTGAAACCACACAGCCACAGGCATATCTGGCGTTGTTGAGTGGCGAATAAATATATGTATGATCGCGGGTGCTGAAATATTTCTCATACAGTGAGGTACGGCATCTGGTAATAAAATCCATCGCATTTCTGCCGATACGGCTGTTGAGAACATTCATTTTTTTGAAAGGGAATATGGTGAATTCTGAGTTCGGCAGCTCCTCGGCGGCAAGAAAAAGGTTCGTCTCTGAGACATTGAGTGAGTCGAGTTCTCGCGCCAGAAAATTTCTGAACAGCTTTTCTGAATTCACGGTGAAACCTGCATAGCTTTTTATTCTGCCGCCCTCTGAAAAGACGACGGTGAAAAAATAGTTGGCGCTCTGGTCGCCAAACTTTATGGCAATTTCCTTTTCGTAGGAATACATGAAGATTTCTTCGAGAAACGTCCTGTGAAAGCTTTTGAGAATTGTATGGAAATTTTTTTGCGATGCGTCGAGATTTACGTCTGGCAGGTTCCAGAGCTCGGCATATCTTTGGTTGATCTTGTATATAGCAGGCCCGAAGAGATCCATTACGGTTTTTGCGTTTTTGTAGATGCGCTGATCCTGCATTGCCAGTTCAGACATGCCACCAGGTACAAAAACATAAAGGAAATCGAGGGCCAGTTCCATTTTTTCGAGGCGGTGTCGCAGCAGTTCATAGGCCTTTTCAGCATCTTCACGGCGGTTGCTGGTAAGCAGGCGATGCAGGCCCAGATCATTGATTCCCTCAGAAATGTTGTAGCCGAAAAGACTTTTGAGATTATCGCTTTTTTCGCTGATGCGTGCCAGTTTTTCTGTGCTTTCACGCCGAAGTTCAATGAGCGAAGTGGCGTAAGAGGCTTCGATCAAGCCATGCGCCAGGGCCGCCATCAGGAGGATCGGCATTATTCCTGAAAGCACGAAAAGAACCCGGAAGGCGACCGCAAGCGGCAGTCCGGCCCGCCCGGTTTTATGATAGAAATAGAGAAAAATCAGCAGCCAGATGGCGAGCGTGCACGACATTCCGGTGAGAATTCCGGCTTCGCGAGGTCTAAGGGTTGCTGGTTTGCGGGATAAGACGATGATGTCATAAGGCACGTCAAGAGCGGCCATGTCGTGTACGAAAAGATGCTCGTCGATTTCGTTCAACTGTTTCAAAGACCCGTTTGCCTGGCTGGCTTGCGCCTGCTTCTGCATTTTTGCCAGCAGACCGGCAAGCGAGTCCCGATATTCTGCTGCATTGGCAAGCTGGGCAGGCACAATTACGGGCAGTTTGTATGCCAGTTCTTTGACCGGCATGAAAGCTACCGCAAAACGCCTTTTCGAATCTTTGAAAGTCTTGTCTGCGATATGGCTCAGAGCGAATCTGAGATCGGCAACCCGTTCTGCTGGAATGAGACTGACCAGGGCGGCAAAGGGTTTGTCGTCATGGCGGTATTGCCGCCAGTAAATGAAATAGTTTCTGCCCTGGAAGACCACAGGAGTAAGCTCGCCTTCGCGGTTACGACCCAGCTGCATCGGAGCGGCATGCTCGCCAAGCACACTTTTAACGAATTTTTCGCTGTTATTGATCTGGCTAAGAGTCAGGTCAGGGTTATTGGCGAATTCAAGAAGCTTTACGGTAAGCATTTCAAATGCCCGCCGGTTCGAGTTTTCAAACAGTTGCCCGAACAGAGCGGCAGGTCGGCCGTTGCGCAGCGAAAAAGCCCATGTCTTGCATTGTTTATCGATAAAGCCTTCGGGGAAGTGCCTCTGTATTGCGTTGTGAAGCAAATCTGCCGAAAAAGAAGCCGGTCCGCAGCTCTCTATTTCTCTTGCCATTATGGTTCCATAATAGGTGAACTGGCTGGCAAAGGTCAGATTCGAGTGCACCGAGGCAAGAGTCAGTTCGGCCCTCTCTTTGATCATCTCGCGGTTGTTTCTCTGCTCATGCTGTTGCAGATAATCATAAAACACCAGCGTGGCATAAACCATCGCCAGGCT
The DNA here is from genome assembly GCA_022704885.1 of Candidatus Rifleibacteriota bacterium. Next base: position 4,848 of record JAKJFO010000020.1, read on the forward strand.
TAGCAGGACCGGACTCAGCAGGCCAAAGGCATATCTGTAGAAAGTCTGCAGTTTTTCTGAACCCTTGTTCAAAGTCTTTCTCTCATTTTTGCTGGGCATATTATAACAGATTCAGTCTGTCAGGCTATATAAATCGCCACAGCAGTTGCCGCAACATTATATTTGCAAAATATCGCTTTTTCTTTGCCAAAATGCGGCAAATTGATATAATCATGTTGCCATGTACCATACCAATTTCGTTCATCTTCATGTACACAGTCATTACAGTCTGCTCGACGGCGCCGCGCCGATCAAGGGCATCATCGATGCCGCCAGGCGTTTTCGCATGCCGGCCATTGCCATTACCGACCACGGCAACATGTTCGGAGCGATCGAGCTGTACCAGTATGCATTGAAGCGTGGAGTTAAACCGATCATCGGTTACGAAGCCTACCTGACCAACGGTTCGCACAAGGACCGCACGCGCGAACGCTCGCCCTATCACATTGTTCTGCTGGCGCGTAACCTCGAAGGCTACAAGAATCTGGTCAAACTCTCGACGATCGGTTTTACCGACGGCTTTTACTACAAGCCGCGCATTGATTTTGAGCTGCTGGAAAAGTACAGCGAAGGCGTTATTGCTTTAAGTGCATGTCTTGCCGGTGAAGTCGCCCAGGAGCTGCTCAAGGAAGACCGCGAAGCGGCGAAGGCGGCAATCAGGCGATATCAGAAGATATTCGGCCCTGAAAATTTTTATGTAGAAATTCAGGATCATGGCATAGCTGACCAGCAGAAGATTCTCGATGCCCTCGTCGAGGTTGCCCGGTCATGCGATGCACCAATAGTAGCAAGCAACGACAGCCATTACGTTAAACCCGAAGACTGGGAAGCCCAGGATGCGTTGCTCTGCCTCAACACCAATGCCAAGATTGATGATCCCAAGCGCTACCGCTTCGAAACGCACGAATTTTATCTGAAGTCACCGCAGGAAATGAGCGATATTTTCGCGAAATATCCTGAAGCCATCTCAAATACGCTGCGTATCGCTGAACGCTGCAACGTGCAGCTCACTCTCGGCAAGTCGATTCTGCCCAATTTTCCGATTCCCGAAGGTAAAACCTCAGAGAGCTATCTGACTGAGCTTTGTTTCGAAGGTCTTAAACAGCGTTATGGCAGCGAAACTCCCGATGAGGTTATCTCGAAGCGGCTTGAATACGAACTTTCGGTCATCAAGCGCATGGGGTTCTGCGACTACTTTCTCATCGTCTGGGACTTCATCAAAGCCGCCCGCGAAATGGGTGTACCGGTCGGTCCGGGCCGAGGTTCGGCTGCCGGAAGTATCGTTGCCTATCTGCTGCGGATTACCGATATCGACCCGATCAGATATGGTCTGCTGTTCGAACGCTTTCTCAACCCTGAGCGCATCAGCATGCCCGATATCGATGTTGACTTCAGCGATGACGGGCGCCCGCGGGTAATCGACTATGTAGTCGAAAAATATGGTCGCAATCGAGTTTCGTCGATCATTACCTTTAACTTCATTCTGGCCAAAATGGCGATACGCGACATTGGCCGCGTCATGGGCATGGAACTCTCAGAGGTCGATCGTATCGCCAAAATGGTGCCCGAGAAGCCAGGCACGCATCTTAAAAAGGCGATTTACGAAACCCCCGAACTCAAAGAACTAATCGAGAACGGCAGTCAGCAGCAGAAAAAACTGCTGCGCATCGCCGAAACCGTCGACGGGCTGGTCAGGCACACCGGCGTGCATGCCTGCGGCATCGTTATCTCGCACCAGGACCTGATGGACATCGTTCCTCTCTACTACGATAAAAACGAAGAACTGATGACCCAGTATGAGAAGAATGCCATCGAGAGCATCGGTTTGCTGAAGATGGACTTTCTCGGTCTCAAGACGCTGACCATTCTTCAGCGTGCCCTCGAAAACATCAAAAAGTCGCAGGGTCGCGATGTCGATATCGAACATCTGACATTCGATGATGCCAAAACTTACGAACTGCTGCAGCAGGCGCTGACTCTCGGGGTGTTCCAGCTTGAATCGGCGGGCATGCGCAATCTGATTGCGCGCCTCAAGCCATCGGTATTCGAAGACATCATAGCTCTGCTGGCGATGTACCGGCCCGGCCCGTTGAGTTCGGGCATGGTCGATGATTTTGTCGAACGCAAACACGGGCGCAAGTCGCTCGATTACCCACACCCTGATCTCGAACCGGTGCTGCGCGATACCTACGGCGTGTTCCTTTATCAGGAGCAGGTCATGCAGACCGCCAATGTGCTGGCTAATTTTACCATGGCTCAAGCAGATGCTTTGCGCAAGGCGATGGGCAAAAAAATCGCCGAAGTCATGGAAAAGATGGGTAAGCTGTTCGTCAAAGGCGCGGTCGAGCGCGGCGTGCCAGAAGAAAAGGCTCAGGAGATTTTCGATTTGATGGCGGGTTTTGCTGAATATGGCTTCAACAAGTCACACTCGGCAGCCTATGCGGTGGTTACTTATCGCACCGCCTATCTCAAGGCTCATTACCCGGTCGAATTCATGGCGGCCGTGCTTTCTTCAGAAATCAACGACACTGACAAAATTGCTGAATACGTTGATGAATGCCGCACTATGGGCATCGACATTTTGCCGCCGGATATCAATATTTCAGAGGGCCTGTTCACGGTTGATAACGGCAGAATCCGTTTTGGCATGAGCGGTATCAAAGGTGTCGGGGCCGGCGCCGTCGAGTCGATCGTGCAGCAGCGCGAAAAAGACGGGCCCTATAAGTCGCTGGGTGACCTGACCCGGCGCGTCAACACCGGTCAGGTGAACAGCCGCGTTATCGACGCGCTGATCAAGGCCGGTGCCATGGAATCTTTCGGTCTCAAAAAGAGTCAGCTGATCGCCATGGCCAGTGAGGCGCTCAAATCGGGCCAGTCGGTACAGAAGAGCCGCAATGCCGGCCAGATAACCTTCTTCGATGTGTTCGGTGAAGAAGCCGAGGGAATGGGTGATATCGAGTTGACGCCGCCAGATATCCCTGAACTGACCGAAAAAGAGCTGCTGACAGCCGAAAAAGAAGTTTTTGGCTTCTATCTGACCGGCGACCCGTTCAACGCGGTGGCGCCGCTGGGCCGCGTGTTTTCGACGCATACGCTCAGCAGCATAGTCGAGGCCGGTGAAGGCAAAATCTGCCGCATTGCCGGTATTCTTACGGCCTACAAGCGCCATATCACCAAAAAAGGCGATTACATGGCCTTTCTGACCATTGAAGCCGATAATGCTGCTCTCGATGTAACGCTTTTTCCGAGATCATATCAGGATTATCATCATCTTCTCAAAATCGATGAACCCCTGTTTATGGTCGTTCAGACCCAGCTCGTCGATGGCACGGTCAAGGTAAATGCCGAAAAAATACTGACAGTCGATGACTTCAACGAAGAAGGATTCTCGAAGATAACTTTTATCGTGCCGCAATCGGCAGCCGATCGTGAAAACTATCAGAAACTGCTGGGAGTTTTACAAAAAAGCCCGGGCAGTACGCCTTTCATGATCAGGATTCTTTCGCGGGAAGGCCCGAAGATCCTGCTTAAGCCGCCGGCGCGGTTTCGCATCAATCTGAATGCGAATCTCATCAAAGCCTGGGAAAAAATCTGCGGGCGCAATTCGATCAAAATTGAATTTCCGCTGATAGAAGTGGCCAGTCGAAACAATTATCGTCAGAAAAAAAGTTTTAGAGCTGCAGAAGGTTAATTCAAGAGGAAATGAATAGAATGAATAGATATATCAGGATCTGGATGTTGTTGATGATATTTGCGGCTGCACTACCATCTCATGCGGTTGAGCTCAATGATGTCTATCGTCAGCCTGGTGACTACAAGATCGTTGCGACCAGCGGAATTCGTCTTTACTACCCGGTTTCGGCCGAGAAGGCGATTCCCAGAGTTCTTGCCAGTTTTGCCAGAGTGCGCGCCATGCTGCTGAATTCATTTCCGGGTCAGGCCAATTTTGAGGCCACCGTTATTCTCAACGACCATGACGACCGTATCAGCAGTTCGAGTGACGCTGAGTTCGACTGGATCAACCTTGGACTGTTCGAAGAAATCGGCGTGCTGTCGACTCGTGCCTATTCGCTCGAAAAGCGCTTCGCCATGAGTCTTGCCAATATCATGATATTGCGCACACTGGCGGCATCGAGCAATTCATGGCGGCGCAAGCTTGCAATCATGGCAGTGCCACAGTGGTTTATGGACGGGCTCGCGCTCAAGTATGCCTTTTCCCTCGACTCGATTCATTTCAGTCGTCTGCTCGACATGGCGCGGCAGAATCGCCTCTATTCGCTCGACCGGCTCAGCACCATTCTCAGTCAGTCCACGATGATTCAGGAAGAAATGCGTTTTCAGGCGCACAGCATGTTCGAATTCTGGTCGAAGAAATATGGTGAAGACGCGCCGATCAATCTGTTGAAGAGCATCATGCGTCGGCCCGGCGAGTTCAACAGCAAGTTTCGCGAACACTATGGAGTCAGCTTGAATGAGGCTTACAATGCCTACCGTGACTACGTCTGCGAAAAGTGCAACGAATTCAAGGAAAAGGCCGAGGCTCAGGTTTTTGAAATCGAAGACCGTGAGATTGGCGGCTATTTTTTCAGATCGTTGCGCCACCTCTCGCCGGATGAACGGGTCTGGGTGTCTTCGCGGCGCTACAGCACCGAGACTTATGACCTGTTTTACCAGAAGGGCAATAAAAAGCCGGTGGTGTTGCTCAAAAACGTGCACCCGCTGCTGCTTGTCGATGAATTCAATCGTGAGATATATATTGGCAGGTATACAGTAAACAGCGACAGACAGCGGAGTCTCTGGCTTTACTCGGTGACGCCTGAAGGTCGAAATCGCTGTCTGGTTAATGCCAAAGGCAGCTTCAAACCTCTCGGAAAGCAGTTTGGTCGTATTTTTTATACTTCGATCAGCAGTGGCATTACCAGAGTAATGTCGGTAGACCCCGAATTCAAGAATTCTATCAGGGTTGAATATACTTTTCCGCTGGCGGTGCACCCGCTCGATCTGGCTCTGAGCAAGTCCTGCCGCGAGCTGTTTTATACCGTCGAGACTCCTGATTTTAAAAAGCGTCTGGTAGTGGTCTCGATAAAAAATGACGACAAAAATGAGAAGCCGATCGAGCTTTATGCTTCGACCGGCGACATTGGCAGTCTGCAGTTTGCCGATGACAAAATCTGGTTTGCCGGCGAACTTGATTTTTACACAAGACAGCTTTTTTCACTCGATCTCGAAGATTTCAGGTTGAAAAAGTGGACGCAATTGCCGGGCGGTGTCTGGGATATCAATTTTCACAATGACCAGATCGAGCTGGTAACCCTTAACCGCGGTGAATTCTGGAAAACCTCGATCTCAAAGCAGGAAACGGCTTATGACACCATGCAGGTGGCACGCCCGGTCGAGACCGAAGTGCCAGAACTCAACCCGGTGCGCGGCGAAAAATATCGCAGCGAATTTCATACAAGCTACTGGAAGCCTCTGATGTCAGAAGACGAAGAGGGGTATGTTTTCGGAATCTACAGTTATCGAACTGACCGGCTCGGGCGCAGCAATATTGTTATAGCACCGCAATATGGTATCGAGAGCCAGAACTGGGGCTATATGGCTTCGCTCATGCAGCGGTTCGACCAGTTCAAGGTCACTGCTTCGATCGTCGATACCGTTCGCGAAAAGAGCTATCTCGACCAGGATTATTTCGAAGGCAGCCGGGCAAAGGTGCTGGATATACAGTATCCGTTGACGCTGTCTACTACTGTTTCGGTCGGCATGGATCTGACCGAGCGCCGAATTGCAAAGTATCCTGATACGGTGACCGGCCCGCTGCCGACTATTGGCAAAGATCATTCTTTTTACGGTCGTATCAATCACCGGGCGATACGCACTGAGCCTTATTATCAGGTGTTTCCGCGGCGCGGTCGCACGGTTACCGCCCAGTACAAACGTGGCAACGAGATTTTTGACGGTGAAATGAATTACGACAGCATGTCGTTGCGCTGGAACGAGCATTTTCCGGTCAACAAGGCATGGGTTCTCACTGCTCGCACCTTTGTCGCCGAAGACGACAAGGAAAACAATGTCAGGCGTCCCGACGATCTCAGCCTGGGCGGCTCTGATTTTATGCGCGCTTTCGACAGTTCGTATAAAGACGGCGACTCGCTGCGGGCATTCTCACTGCATCTGGGGCGGCCGATAAAGATGCGCCTGCCGCGTTTCTTAAGCTGGGTATATAACGAATTCATGATTGCCGAAGCTTTCTGGGAAATGGGTGACGTCAAGAACCAGGGCAGATTCTGCTGGCGCTATGACCGCGGTATCGAGTTGCGCAGCCAGTTGCTCCTGTTCAAGCGCATTCCGATCATTGTTCGTGTCGGCTATGCCCGCCAGAACGGCTTCGATCAGGACAACACCTACATTGCTGTCGATTCGGACGTTGCCGGCCTTCTGTGATTTAAGACCCTCGTTGACAAAGGATGACAAGTCACACATGAAGTTACTCACAAGTCTGTTTTTTCTTATCTTATACCTGCTTTCAGGTTCGGTTGCGCATGCTTTCGATCTGCAAAGCACTCTGAAAGAAGGCGCGCGCGAGGCTATTGCCAGATTGTCACAACCGGCAAATACTGCCGAGCTCGGCCAGCTTCCGCCCGGCTTTGAAATAATCGCGGGCGATTCCTATAGAGGATTCAAGATTCAGCAGGGCAAGCTCGAAATTCGTGTGCACACCTGGAACGACGATACCGGCCTGCTTGATAATTACAGGCGCAGCGAAGAAGAGGGCGCAAAAATCGTTGCGGCTGTAAACGGCACTTTTTATATGAGTCGTGGAGTTCTCGCTTCGGTAGTCAGTGATGGCGGTATTCCGGCCGATCTTTATCAGTCACCGGGCAAGCTTTCACGTTGTTTTGTTGCCTCGTTCCGCGGCGACAAGAATCGCCAGACCTGGTATCTTGGCGAGACCAGCCTTACCGGCGGCGAGTTGCTCGGGTATGGCTTCAAGGAGCGCGGCTGGTTCAATATTCCCAGTGTTTTTGCCAGCCACTGTGATAACCTGCTTGGCGGTGGCGGCTGGATATTGCGTGAGCGCAAGGACGTTCATATGGAAGCCTACGAACGCCAGCGCTTCCGGTTTCCCAAAGCCGATCAGAAAAGCCGAAAGACAGTAATCGCCCAGGATTCGGATCGTAATCTCTATTTTCTGGTGTTCGAAACCGGTAACACTTTTCATATGGTGGCCCGTACACTGGTTAAAGATCAGAATTTTGCCAAAGTGCGCGAGGCGATTTTTCTCGACGGCGGCTCGTCATCGGCAATAGTGGTCAAAGGCAAGTATCTGGTGCTGCCGCTTTACATGGTCGATCGCGCCCGTTTTTCCTGCATACAGATCCTCATTCCCGACCTCACCTGGTAATTGTATTGAAACAAATTGTGGAGGCGCAGAGTGCCCTGGTTTGAATATCCGGCTCTGTCTTTTCGTGGTCGCAGTTATCAGCCGCCTGGTGACCGGCGGCGCAGCGAGTATGATGTTGTAATCATTTCAGGTGACGCCTATGTCGATCACCCGGCTTTTGCCGCAGCGGTAGTCTGCCGGCGCCTTCAGCAGCTGGGTTTGAGCGTGGCGGTTATCGCGCAGCCAGACTGGAATTCTGATGCTGATTTTACGGCCTGGGGCCGGCCGCGCCTGTTTTTTGCGGTGGTGCCGGGGGCGATGGACAGCATGGTTGCCAACTACACCGCCAGCCGCATGCCGCGCGGGCGTGATCGCCTTTCGCCAGGAGACCGGCCGGGTCTGCGGCCGAAGCGGGCGGTACAGATTTATGTGCAGAAAATACGCCAGCTTTATCGTGATACCGGAGTTTTGATTGGCGGTATCGAGGCGTCGCTGCGCCGCTTCGTGCATTATGACTTCTGGGAAGACCGACTGCGCGATCCGATTCTGATCGACGCTCACGCAGATCTGCTCGTCTATGGCATGGCCGAAGCTGTTTTGCCAAAGGTGGTAGAATGGTTCAGGCAGCGGAGTGGAGGTATACCGGCGCCGGCTTGTATTGAACAGACATGTATCAGGGTAAAACACGAAAGCTGGCGCGAATGGCTCAAAGACGGGTTTGAGCTGCTGCCTTCGGTCGAAGCCTGTCGTCAGAGCCGTCAGGCCTTTTTAGAGTTTTCAAAGCACATCGACAACTCGGTGCGGCCCGGTGGCAAGATTCTGATTCAGCAGCACCCGAAAGGCGATGTCATCTGTTACCCGCCCGAGCGCGCCGACCTATTGGCCGAAGCCCAGCTGATGGGTACACTTAACTTCAACCGTCGCGCGCACCCGCTTTATCAGGAGCCGGTGGCCGGGCTCGAACCGGTGCAGTTTTCGGTGCAGTCGCACCGTGGCTGCCTTGGCACCTGCACTTTTTGTGCGCTTTCACTGCACCAGGGCCGTATGATCAGGTCGCGCACGCAGCACAGCATATTGAGTGAAATTGCAAAATTTGCTGAACATCCTGATTTTAAGGGCATTATCCCTGATATTGGCGGTCCTTCGGTCAATATGTACGGCTGGGATTGCAACGTTGGCGGCTGTGAAAGCCGGATGTGCATTTATCCTGCAAACTGCCCGAATCTCAAGGGCAGCCTCAAGCCGTTGCGCGAACTGCTGCAGGCAGCTGCGGCTGTCCCGGGCGTCAGAAAGGTCTTTCTTGGCTCTGGCATTCGCTACGATCTCGTGCGGCCAGATGAATGGGATCACTTTAAATATATAGTTTTCAACCATGTCTCGGGGCAACTGAAAGTGGCGCCGGAGCACTTTGACAAGCAGGTGCTGTCGCTGATGCGCAAAGGCGAGAACGCCGATTTTGCCGGGTTTGCCGCGCGGTTTTATCAGAGCTGTCGTGAAGCCGATAAAAAGCTGTTTCTGGTGCCTTACCTGATGACCGCGTTTCCGGGGTCTGACAATGCCGATAAGCTGCTGGCCGACAAGATCAAACAGCTCAATCTGGTGCATGAGCAGCTGCAGGAATTCACGCCAACCCCGGGCAGCCTTGCTACTGCCATGTATTACACCGGCTTCGATCTCAAGGGTCAGCCGATCCGCGTGGCCAGAAATCATTCAGAGCGCCTTAAAGCGCGCAATCAGATACAGAATGATTCTACACGCGCAAATGCGAGGCCGGCACAACAACATGGTAAAAAGAGCAATGGCCATCACAAGCCTGATAACAGGCGGAGTGAGGGGGGCGGTATAGATGATCGCTCACGCCAGGACAGGGTAGATGCTCCTGACGGTGGGGCTGGCCGGTGGCACAAGGGTCGTCGGCGCTCATGAGTAAATATGCGGATCTGCGGCAACTGCTGCTCGAAAACGAGCGTTGCTACGTCGATGAGATCCACCGGCTTGACCATGACCCGAAGGTTATGCAGTTACCCGAAAATGCAATCGAGCAGGGCGGTGGCTGGCTTTATCTGCCGTCCGAACCGGGCAGTGGCGACTGGAACATCGCGCGTATGCTGGGGCAGGGGAATGTAGCAGTAAAGGCACTGGCACTGCTGCCAGATGCTGAAGCGCACCTGCTGGTGCCGCCGAAGTTTGCCGATCTTTTTGCTGCTGATCATGCTGCGCGGAGTTCGCTGATCTATTTTGAGGGCTGCGCTGCGCCGGCGCACGAGCAACAACCCGCTCTGGTCGATCTCTCGTCGTTACATGCCGGGTTGCAGTTGCAGAGCCGTCGCGCCGGCGCCGATTTCGCATTTTATCTGCTGCTCGCAGGCCAGATTCAGGGCTATATAAAGGCTATTCATCTGACGCTGCACCATGTTGAGGTGTACGTCGAGGTGCAGCCAGCCATGCGCCAGCGCGGCTTCGGAGAATACCTTCTGCGTGCGGCTTTAAGAGAGGCTGCCAATACGTGTCGTTCCCTGGTCTACACCGTCGATGCAGAGAACGTCGCCTCGCTGGCTCTCGCGCGCAAAGCCGGGCTGCAGCAGTTCATGCAGCTTGCCCGTTTCCTGCGCCCTTATTCAGGTTTGTCAGAGCCGGCGTAGCGCTGTTCGAACTCTTCGAGTGAGAAACCGTATTTTTGCGAGACGAAGTCGATGTCTTTGTCGCCGCGGCCGCTGAGATTGATGAGAATCGACTGGTATTTCTTTTCGTTGGCGAGTTTGAGGGCGTAGGCTACGGCGTGTGCACTTTCGAGGGCGGGAATTATGCCTTCTGTTCGACTGAGTTTGTAGAAGGCTTCGAGGCATTCGTAATCGCTGGCGGTAACGTATTTTATGCGGCCAGTATCTTTGAAATTACTGTGCTCAGGCCCGACGCCGGGGTAGTCGAGGCCACTGGCAATCGAGTATACGGGTGCCGGTTCTCCTTTTTCGTCCTGCAGCAGGTAACATTTAAAACCATGAATGACGCCGGGTTTGCCGAGTGTCATTGTGGCCGAATTCTCGCCGAGATTGAGTGAGCGTCCGGAAGGCTCGACCCCATAGATTTCGCAGGGATCATCGAGAAAGGCTGAAAACAGACCGATGGCGTTACTGCCGCCGCCGACGCAGGCAACGATGTTATCGGGCAGTTCGCCGGTCATTTCAAAAAACTGCTCACGTGCTTCGATGCCGACAATGCGCTGAAACTCGCGCACCAGCATCGGAAAAGGATGCGGCCCGACAACTGAACCTATGCAATACATGCTGTTGATGGGGTCTTTCAGGTAGGCGACAAAAGCCGAGTCGACCGCTTCCTTGAGTGTGCGAAGGCCTTCTTTAACCGCAACTACGTTGGCGCCGAGCAGTTTCATGCGCACGACGTTGGGGTGTTCTTTTTCGATATCGACTTCGCCCATGTGAATTTCGCATTCGAGCCCGAAATAGGCGGCTGCGGTGGCGAGGGCGACCCCATGCTGACCGGCCCCGGTTTCGGCGATGAGTTTCTTTTTACCCATGTAGCTTGCGAGCAGAGCCTCGCCCATGCAGTGATTGAGTTTATGCGCGCCGGTGTGATTGAGGTCTTCGCGCTTCAGATAAATTCTGGCGCCGCCAAGGCTGTTCGACAGGCGTTCGGCAAAGTAGACCGGAGTGGGGCGTCCCTGATAATGTCTGCGTATCGAACGCAACTCAGAGATGAAACGGTGTGATTTCGAGATGGTCAGATAAGAATGGGTAATTTCTTTGAAATGCTCGACCAGCTGCGGCGGCAGGTAAGCTCCGCCATACTCGCCAAAATAGCCATTTTCATCAGGAAAGCTTTTGAAATAGTCTTTGTTCACAACCGTCTCCTCTTTTGTTCGTGCATTATTCGACGCAGCCGCGCCCGAAAAATGTCATGAGTTAATAACATAATTCCATCAGCAAAACAAATCATCTTTTTGGCGCTATGCGGGTCAGGTGAGGCGGTAGAGTTTCAGGGTGGCGGATTTGCCTTTGAGTGCTGCCTCTGAGTGCAACTTGAAACTGCTGGTATCAGAAAGGCCGCTGACGAAGTCGTGTGAGAACAGGCAGCGCTGCCCGGGCATCTTTTCGGCTTCTTTTTCGATGCGGGCGCTGACGTTTACCGCGTCGCCGATTACGGTAAAGTCGCGTTTATTGCCGAAGCCGAGCATGCCGCTGATGACTTCGCCGGCGTTGACTCCGATAGCGACAGGAAACGGCAGTTCGCGGGCCTGTTCGGCCTGCATGATTTTCTGCGCCGCACCGATGGCCTCCTGACGCGCTGCTTCGGCTTTGCCGCCTTCGGCCTCGAAGATGCCGAGAATCTTGTCGCCCATGAGTTTGTCGATGTCGCCGCCCTGCTCAATGATGATGCGGCATAAGATGGCGACCTGCGAGTTAAGTTTCTTAAAAAGTTCTACACTGTTTTCGCGGCTCAGGCGCTGCGCAAAATCGACACTTCCGACGAACAGCAGCACGAACTCGCGTTTGCTTCCGGCAAGTGCCTCGCCGGCTTCGGCGCTGGCGGCCATCGCCCGTTGCGCACTGCGCGACAGCATTTTTCCCATCATTTCTTTTTCGGCCAGGCCTCTGGCGAAGCGGTCATACGAAGCACAGAGCTGGCCAAGCTCGTCACTGCGGTCGAGAGCAATGCGATAGAAATAGTTTTGCCGGCCTATCTGTTGCATGCCCTCGCTGAGTGCACGTACCGGAATCATGATGTCAGAAGAAGTCTGGTAGCCGATCAGCAGAAACAGAAGTATTGCCAGCACCACGAAATAGTGGAGATATCTTCTGATCGAAGCAGTTGCCTGTTCTATCGGGGTCTGCAGTGCGGCACTGATCAGGAAGCTGTTGAACTGGATTATTCCCGGGCGCCCCTCGATGCTGACTCTGGTATTACCGATCTGCTTTTCGGTTGAGACCGGGAAATTCGAGTTCGCTATCAGGGCGGCTTCATTGAAAAGGCTGAGACCCGGAAATGGTCGATATTTACGATTCAGTTTCGCGTAACGATGATATTCAATCGAGCAGACGGCGAATGAGCCGAGATGATGATCGGCAATTCTCGTCATGTAGCCACCGCGTGTGAAAGAGATCATCCAAAATGCTATGAACTCTGGGTTTTCAAGAGACGGCAGGGGAATGATCAGAATGCCGGCCGCGCCGGTGGTAACTTCGAATTCGACCAGCTGGTCGATAGCATTGCCCAGTCTTATGTATGATCTGTCGCCGAAATTCGATCTCAGACTCTGCATCGCACCGTCAAAATAGAGTTCGTTCTTGACGTTCTTTATCAAAGTGCCCTCTGGAGCGGTTGCGCTGTTTATGCAGCTGTCAATATGCCGGCAGATCTGGCCCAGCACGCCGATAAGCGTATCGGAATCCTTTTTTGCGTCACGGTTGTGACGGAAGTCGAGGTTATGCCTGTTCAAAAGCAGGAAGGTGCGGGTAGTTATGTTGTTTTCCCAGCGATCATCGGCGTTAATAATTCTGAAGTTTCTGGCCAGAAAGGCGCGCAGAGCTGTTTGTACTTCTTCAGACTCTGGATTTTTTTCGAGATTTTTCGCCAGTTCAAGCAGTTGCTGGCTCTTTGATATCTGGTGAATCATTCTGGTAACGACCGGATTTATATAATACTGTCTGCCTTCAAATTCGTCGATAAAGCGCTTTTGCTCCAGTTTTTGCTGTTGTACTGCAGCCTGATGGTTTTCGTAGATGAAATATCCGGAAATGAAAGAGACCGTCAACATTGGAACAAGCGCAGTCAGCAGAATCGAGAAGATGAGTTTGTTCTGAATTGATCTGGATGCTATTGTTGCAGAGTGCAGCGATCGGTAGAAATATGCCAGCGCCAGCACCACGAATACAATCAGCAGAATCGTGAGCCTCGTCATATCGGTATTGCCAGACGCGACGCTGGCCACTGCCACAAGCTGGTATTTTTTTCCGCTTTTGGTGATTTCGTCGAACTCGATCAGGAAGTTCTCATGAACCCTGGAGGTAACCGTGCCTATGGTGTTGAGCAGTTTAACCGGGAAACTGCTGCGGTGGAATCTGTCGCCATTCTCAGAGATCAGCGCTATTTCACAGTCTGAGCTGCTATAGGCATCGACAAGCAGACGTGGGTTGCCCAGTGCCTGTTTCTGATCGATGACGAACATCAGAATTCCGGCTATTCTCATTTGTTCATCAGCAGTTCCGACCAGTTCGCCGTTGCTTTCCGGCTGTGGGCGCGATAGCATCTCATCAGAAAAAACCCGGTAGAAATTCCAGTAAAACAGCTCTGTTCTGTCGGCAGTTTCGACAGGTATGCAGCCGGCGATTTTTTCGGCGGCGAGATGACCGGCGTCGAATTCAGTGCTGAAAAATTCGCCCATCTGCTTGTCAACTTGTTTTGCGACGCTGTCAGAATTCAGACCATTAAAATAGAGCAGCAGATAATGTGCCAGCTTGTGATAAAAGGTCTTCTGATATGAGTTTGTTTTGTATTCAACAGCGATTTTCGGAGGATCATCGGTATTTGTTGTGAGATCTGTTGTGGCAAAGAATCGGGCAGGTTCAATTCCCATTCTATGCAGTTCAGTGACCATTCTCTCGTAAGCGGCGCTGATAATCCGGGCATCTTCAGGTCGGCGTTCAAACCTCAGTTCTTTTTCAGTATTTTCGATCAATTCTTCCATTTTGAACTCGAAAGCGACTCTCTCTGCATTTTCGGCCTTGACCTGTCTGGTCAAACGGTAAACTTTATCTGCAGCGCCTGCCCGGCTGAATCTGGCTCTGAGTCGATTGTCGAGCGAAAACCCGTAATACACAGCCGCAGCGCTCAGGACCATGAGAACCGCAAACAATGCCAAGCTGGTCTCTCTGAATCTGGAAGGAGCAATCGACTGTGCCGCAATGTCGTTGTCTGCTGATTGAATCTTCCCGGCCTGTCTGGCTGGAACATCCTGTCTGAATCCTGTGCGGGAGTCATCACAGAATTTGTCGAAGGCTTTGAAGGTGTGGCAGGAAATCTCTGCAGAATCGATGACTTCTGTTTCGGCAATGTCCTGTAACAGAGCTGCAATTTCAGAATCAAAGGCGACAGGAATGCCTGAAAAGTGCTTTGTTGATGCTTCGAGTTGTGCGGCCTTATGAAAAGCTTCGCTGACTATGCTGTAATCTAGCCGGGTTTCCTCGCTGCCGACTGAACCCGCATAAAACCTTCCTCTGGCCAGGCCTACGCCGAAGGCATAGGTGAAGAGTCCCTGTTTCTCTCGCTCAACATTGATCCTCGCGAGTGCTGCGTGCATGCTGACTGCAGCTTTTACTGCATTTTCTGAGGTAGTCCGTGCATCGCTTTCGTCGAAAACTGCTTCTATGGCGTCACCAATGAACTTGTAAATTCTTCCGCCGTGGCCGGAAATGATTTCAGACATGGCAGCAAAGTGCCGGTTGAGCATTTCGGTGATTGCGTCGGTGGGAAATTTTTCGCAGAGGGTCGTGAAGTTTCTTATATCGGAAACCAGCGCTATGCCATGAAAAGATCTGGCGTCACTGTCTGATGCGTTACCGCTATCTTCTGCCAGCGCTTCGACAGCGTGGTCTGACAGGAGCGCTGCGAGACGCTCGCGTTCTTTGACGCCTCCGGCCATCTGCGCGAATTCTCTGGTAAGCATGCCGAGCTCGTCGGCTCTTTCTGAATCGAGTCGAACGCTGTAATCACCCTTGGAAATCTTCTCGATGGAGGTTTTAAGCTCGCCTATCGGGTCGAGCAGAAATTTGGCAGTAAAGTATGCACAAAGGGCGGCAATGATCAAAGAGATGCAGATCAGCAGTGCGAAAATTCTGAGGCGGTTGCTCTCATCGCTGGCAATCTGTTGATGACCGGCCATGCCGGCTATAACAATTTCAGATTCCTGACCGTATGGCATGGCGACAACTGAGAAGCCATCGCGATGTTCGCTTACCATTCCCCCCCTGGCCACCGCATTTTCTGCCACCTGTAAGATACCGGAAAAATTCTGTTGAGCGAGATCTTCGTCGGGGCGGTGAATGATTTTAAGCCCCTGCGGAGTGTTCCTGAATGCGATGAATGAATAATCCGGGAATCCGGTTTTGAAATTTTCAAATATTTTCTGAAGCGATTTTTCGAAAAGTGCCGCGCTGTCCCAGGCGAAAAACAGCATTGCCTGAGCTGTGCCGCGGATAGTCATGAAGTCGTAAATAAAGGTCACTGCGCCGTCGCCGGTTTTCTGGTTGATACAGAAGTTGCGTCTCTTTTCGATTTCGGTATTGAACTGATTGCCCGAGAGTGCGCTGAAAGCCTGGGCTCCGAAAGTTTCTTCTTCTGAAACTTTGAATTCCGGCAGATCTACTCCGGGGTTTTTGAGCGCATAGCGGCGGCGAAGGTTCTGGATAACTGGCGCCCGATACACTGAGAAAATATCGCGAAGACGAAACTCGTTGGCTGCTTCATAATATCTGGTGCCTTCGCCTTTGATGTCGAGCAGATAAAAGCCGAGCAGCGGCAGCGGGACTTCGCGTAGGCGAAAATGACTTGCCACCCTTTCTTTGACCGCATCTGATGAGGTTCCATAACTTTCGACAAGATTGGCCAGGCTGTTGTCGGTGAACATCTGGCGTGCTGCAGCCTGGTAGTCTTCCTGAATCTGCATCTTTCTCGTTTCAATCTGTCTGAGGCAGCCTTCGAGATTTTCCGCTATCTGACTCCGGGCTGAGCGACTTGTCTGGTAATGATATGCGGCTGCGCTTACTGCCAGCATTCCGAGGGGGAACGTCGCTGCAAGTGAATACAGAATCATGAATCGCATTGTCAGACCGGTTTCGAGCCAGTGACCGAGCAGCAGGCCCCGCACTGAAAGAAGCAGACTCAGGGTAACTATGACCAGATTGAGAAGTTTCAGCCATAGTGGGGTAGCTTCGGGTTTTGGCGCCGGTGACAGAAAAACCGTCAGATGGTCGCTGTCTTTGCCAAGATAGGTGAAAATCTGGTGGTTGCCAATTCTGGCGGGAGGCGGCGGACCATGCGAAACCCAGTAAGCTAGATGGTCAGCAAGCGACTTTATCTGCCGTCGGCGCCATTCATTGAACAGCTGAGAATTCTTGAGCTCATCGAACAGAACTGCTGGCGAGTCCATATCGATAACTGGAATAAAACCGGCCAGACCGTTTCCGCGTCGACGGCAATCTTGCAACGCGAGCTTTTGCGCGGCTTTCTGATCGTCATCATTGTTCTTTGCCGTAATGAACCAGCCCCAGATGCCGTGTTCTCTAATCTCACGATAATCCCAGAGAAACCAGTGCGGTCTTTCTTCATGCAAAATATGGCTGGTTCGCCCTTTCTGACTGCGGGCATACGCGTCACTGCGCGCGGTGCGGCCGAAATAGCTTTCGGCCAGCTTGTCACGTTGTTTTCTTGCTTCACTGCTGATCGTCACATCACGATGCTGGTCAACCATATAATCGAAAATCATCGCCATCGCCCGCCGGCTTTCGACCTTGTCGCTTTTTACAAAAAACAGCTCAGCTCCAGCATCGATAGAGGTTTTTCTGAAAACATGCAGTTTATAGCCCGGCGCCAGTTCAGCAAAACAGGAGTCGCTGTCAGCGGCTATCTGAGCGATCATCTGTTCGGTGTTGCTTTTGTCAAACTGGCCAGGTCTGATTGCCAGAGCACTTTCCAGCTTGTCGGCGAGCTGGCCGGCTGCGCGGTTCAGGCGGTATTCAAACGACGAACTTCGTGTCAGTGCTTCGAGTTCCTGCAGCGCGACTTCGCCCTGTGCCCGCTCTTTCCAGTGCAGTTCGATGGATGCCAGAAAATGAAAGCCGAGATTAAGCACTGCCAATGGCAGCAGCAGCATGGCATACGGTAGAAGCCGCAGCCATGTTCTTCCTCGTTTTCTGCCTGTCACATCTCTGTTCATGCCAGAGATGATACCATAACATCGCCAGATGGTTTCATTCTGGTGAAACTGGCTGCTGAAGATCGTGCATCAGTTGCTTCCAGTGGTTGAGCCAGCTGGGGTCATCCCAGACTGCGTCGTTGTGCCCGGCGTTTTCGATGGTATACAAAGTTTTGTGAGGCGAAGGACAGGTGTTGTAGATGAATTCGCTGTCGGAGTAGGGGATTATGCTGTCTTTGCGTGAATGAATGACGAGCAGGCGGCCATGGTAATTTTTGATGGTTTCGCTGGTTGGCAGGTCGCGCTTCAGAATATAGCTGCCGACGAGCGGAATGCGCCGGCCGGCCATGGTGCCGAGCGAAGCGAAGCCCGATTCGTGAACCAGCGCCGCGAACTGCAAACCGGATTCGCGCAGAATCTCGGCGGCAATCCCCGTTCCAAGAGACTCGCCGTAGAGAACAATATTTTCACTGTTGATTTTCTTTTCGTCGAGCAGCCACTGCAGAGCTGTTTTGCCGTCACTTATCGCACCGGCTACCGTTGCTGATCCCTCGCTTCTGCCATATCCACGATAGTCGTAAATCAAGACATCGAAGCCGGCAGCGCACATTTTTTCGATCTTGCCGAAACGATGCAGCAGATTGCCAGCGTTGCCGTGGCTGAATAGGACGGTTTTTCGCTGCTCAGCCGGATTGGCTGTTTCCGCAACAACCGCATCGATTTTAATGCCGTCAGGCGTCTGCAGGGTAACCGGGGTCAGGGTGATGGTGCCGAGCTTTTCCGGCAACTTGAAGCCCGCCGGCCATGCTCCCGGAAAAAATATCAGCCGATCCTGCAGCACCATTACCAGCACAATAAAAACAACAATGATGACGATAATATTCACGATTCTTTTCGCTTTCATACCTGACATTTTATCAGTTTTGCCATGTACAATCGCCAGTTTTCTGCTCCACCGATCTGCATCTTCATGCTGTTAATTTTTCCGCAGATGACACCGATTGCCACTGATTTAAGGTAAACGGCACATTCAAGCTTTTTAAGATGATACGGATCTGAGCCAAAGCAGTGGCATTGCAGATATGATGAAGGAGGGTTGTGCCTATCTTCTGATAAATCAGCTGTATTAATGAATGTGTGTTCTTAAGCTCTATCTGCGGAAATCAGCGCAATCGGTGAGTTAGTTCTTCTGTTGCATGCTTATTCTTTGGCTGCGATGCTTTCCCAGCCGGGATGGTAGAGAAGGTGAACGTAGATCAGTGCCAGCAGCGTTATCATCAGAGGCAACGTCGCCAGACTGGTTCCCCATCTGCAGATGAAGACCGCGATCAGGCCTGCAATCAATTTGAAAAACGGACTGCGCACCGGGTGCAGATCAGGCCCCTCGCCAGGTTGCATTGTAGTTTCAAGCAGGGCAATGATGATCAGCGTGGCGGCCGTTGCGCCGGCGAGAAGGGTGTGGGTCTGGTCGCAGGACTGCCAGAGATCGGTGAGCTTTACAAAGCGCAATAGACCGACGCCGGTCACGACAATCGACATGACCAGCAGAAAATGCAGGTTGCTCCAGGTCAGCATCCACCACATGGGTTTGCGAGGGTTGCGGCGGCCGATAAAATCGAAATAAATCCTGAATACGCCGAATGAGAGGATCAGTCCGAGAATCGCTGCAACGAATGTCGAAAACGAAACCTGTTTTGTCTCACTGGCCCCCCGGATTACACCGACCAGGGTTTCGCCCATAACGATCAGTATGAATAGCCCATAACGCTCGGCCAGCCAGCTGGCGCCGAATTTTGGCAGTGCAATTTTGATGCCGGTGTGGGCAATGACCGGCGTTAACGCTTCGGTTATCAGGCCGGCAACCCAGATGATGTAACGTGTGGGCGGGTCGCTGAATATTGCCAGCAGATAAAGAATCAGAGCCGGTATAAAGCAAATGAAGACTCGGTTGGTTAGCGGTGCTACCTGTGGGTTGGCCAGGCCACCGCGCAACCACATCAGTGTCAGCAGTAGCCTCGATGTCAGAAAGCAGATCTCGAATGGAACGAAATTGTCGCCCATGCCGTGATGCACAAAGATTGCCATGCCGGCAACCGGCAGCATCTGCAGAAAGGTGAAGACAGTGTTGGCAGTGCCGGGGAACCGGAAACGCTCATTGAAATAGGTGCCAGCGATCCAGACCCACCAGGTTGAAGCGAAAAGAAATACAAACTCACAAAAACCTTCCCAGGTGGGATTATCGGCAAAGCCATGCGCCAGCTGGCTGATAATGACGACAAAAAACAGGTCAAAAAACAGTTCAAGCCAGTCAACCTTGCGCTCCGGGCATTCATCGAGACTTCCTCGTACTATCCCGCCCGACAACCAACCAGAAACGTTCATCACTTTCCCCTTAATCGATCTGCCGTGAATGCGTCGCATTATAACACGGA
>JAKJFO010000020.1:24637-37252 GCA_022704885.1 Candidatus Rifleibacteriota bacterium
GTTCAAGATAAGAGAGTTATCCGCAGATAGCGCGGGTTTGCGCAGATCTAACATAAAGACAGGAAATGCCTGGCTGGAGACTGGTGCTGGACGAGAAAGATGACACCTGAGAAAATTCGCGGTAAGACAGCATTTGCGCCATTATAAAAAAAGTTGTGTCTTGCTGCAGGTAATACTGTATATTGTTCTTAAAAGTTGCAGAACAAGCCTGCGAAGGAGATATCATGAGCAAACCAGTTAAGGTCGGGATTCTGTTTGAGACTGATTTTTATGAAAACGAGATTTTCTATTATCAGCACCGTTTTCAGGAAGAGAATATCGAGCTGCACTTTCTGAGCAGACTATGGGGCAACCCGTCGCTGACTTTTAAAGGGCATGAATATCAGATCAAAATGGATTGCAACGAGAGCTTCGAGGGTCTCAGTGACGAAGAGTTGGCCGGTTTTTCAGCTATCATCGTGCCTGCCGGAATGGTCGCCGACCGTCTGCGCTACACTGCCGACGTGACGCAGATTCCGCCGGCTACGCAGTTTCTGGCGCGGGCGTTTGCCAACAAGAATATAGTCAAGGGAATCATCTGCCACGGTCTCTGGCTGGTCGCACCGATGCCAGAGCTGGTGCGGGGCCGTAAAATGACTTGTCACAACAACCTTCTCGGCGATGCCAAAGCTTATGGAGTCGATTATGTAAACCAGGATCTGGTTGTCGACGGCGACCTGGTTTCGGCCCGAACTGGCGGTCACTGCCATCTTCTGGCTCGTCAGATCATCAATATGATCAAGAAATAGGCCGACCATGTCATCAGATAATCTTGCTTCTGTACAATTCGCTCATGTCGGCATGACCTGCTCGAACCCCCAGGAAACCGAACAGTTTTACTGCAGGTATTTTGGGTTTCGGCGGGTCAGAACTGTTGATCTTGGTAGCAAACAGCTGATTTTTCTCGCCAGCGCAGACGACAATTTCAGGCTCGAACTGTTTCAGGCCACAGAACAATTGCCAGTGCCAGCGCCTGGCGGTAGCGGGCCTGAATGGCCGGCACTCAAGCATCTGGCCTTCTCGGTGCCAGACCTCGACGCTTTTCTGCGGCAGATGGGTGACGCTGCGGTAATAACTCAGTCGACAGTCGATCTCGGTAAAATTGTGCCAGGCTGGAAGGCCGTCTGGTTAGCCGACCCCGATGGCCGCATAGTCGAAGTCTGTCAGGGCTACACCGACGAAAAGCCATAAGAATAAGATAATCCGCAGATTACGCAGATGACACAGATCCGCTGGCAGGTTTATAGCACTTAAAAATGATTGATCCATGATTATGAAAAGTAACAATCTGGTCAGTTCAGGTTCTAAGGTCAAGACGACAGGCGTGCTCGTGCGCGTAATCGTAATCGATTGAGCCGCTTGAAAGCATGCTCTCACAAAGCCACAAAGCCACAAAAAAAAGAGTTCCTTTGTGGCTCTGCGGCTTTGTGAGAGTCTCTGAGATGGTTGGCCCGGGTTAGAAGCGGGTATCGATGAGGATGCCGTGGATCGAGCGTGACATGTCGAAGGCGGCGACGTTCGACCAGTTGCGGCTCCACAGGGTACGCAGCGAAACTCCGTATTTGTCGTTGAAATATTTGGTCAGGGTGGTAATCGATGTGTACGAGCTGTCGTGCCTCTGGCCGCCGATCGACATGTATAACCCGTCATAGTCTTTGCGATAATACTCGCTGTAGCAGTTGAGCAGCATGTCGTTGGGCAGTATGTAGCTGGTTTCGTAACTGATTTTGTGGCCGGCGCCATCCCAGGTTGTGGCACGCGCATGATCGACGTCGTAGCTGTAACCGACGCGTACCAGCCGTTTCGGCGTAACCTGTATACTGTGCGTCACTGCACCGCTCCAGTTGTGGCCGGTGCGGTTCGAGTTGGTGGCAAAGATCGAAACATTGCTGTAGTCGGTTTTGCGGTAACGCAGATCGATACTGGTCGTGTGCCCGTGCCCGCTCGAATAGACCAGCGACGGGCCGGTCATCAGCGCTTCATCGAAGATCTTTTTGCCGAGCAGCAGGTGCTGATAGACGGTCGAATAGCGCAGAGTGCGCCGCTTTGTCAGGTTCCAGCGGCCGGCGAATTCGACCATATTCTGCGTCAGGTTGAAGTCGTCGAGTTCATCGTGGTTGCTGTTGAAAAAGGCGTAGTTGAGCGTGTAATCGTGATCCGGCGCGCGATACGGAATATAGCTGCCGATGATGTTGATCATTTTTCGACCATCGTTCATTTTGGCGACAGTGGGCGGAACCGGCGCACCGATAGCGTTGAGTATCGCGTTGGTGTCATACTGGTAGCCGGTGGTTACCTTCCAGAACATGCGCTTTTCTGGCGGCGGCAGCTTGATCAGCTCAGCCATACTGAGCAGGCCGAACGGGTGCGCACTGAGATACCACGGGTTGAACTTTGGCTGCGCGGCAGCTGGTGTAACACCGCCTTCGTCAGCCATTACCCCCGTTGAGGCTGCAATAAACAGCACCACAAAACACAGCACTGCCCACTTATTGTCAATAATCTGTTTCAAAAATAATCTCCCTCATCAGCTTTTGGCCGGTTCGGGAACCGGGCGGCGCGGGCTGAAGATATCTATTGCAAGGCAGTCTTCGAGCAATTTGAACTGGTGGGAAACACCACCGGGTATGAAGTAGGAGTCACCGGCTTTGAGAACGGCCTTTTCGCTGCCGATCGTGACTTCGAAAGAGCCTTTCAGCAGGTATCCGAACTGTTCTTCAGGGTGTTCGTGTGCCGGCGAAACGGTGCCGGCCGGTGTGTTCCAGTAGAGGACGTTCATGTTACCGTTGCCGCCGAGGTCGGTGAGCTTGATGCCGTGACCGAAGTCGATTTCTTTGAGTTTGTCGCGAAATACGAACATGCTGGTTCTCCTGTTATTCTACCTGAACGATGCGGAAGCCAAGGTCGCAATAGTTTGTATAAGCCCAGTTGGTGTTGGTGTGATAGATCGAAATCGGCGAGTTGTTGCCGTAAACCAGCCAGCTGCCACCGCGGCGCTGTCGGTAAACCCCGGATTCATCGTTAATCGGGTCTAGTTCACCCTTGGCCGGGTCGTAGCCAGCCGCTTTGTAGTCTTTGGCGAAATAGGTGTAAGACGAATAGAAATCCTGCGCCCACTCAGAGGCATTGCCGGCCAGATTGTATATGCCGAGTTTTGAAACACCGCCCGGGCAGCAGCCGACATCCTGTGTGCCGCCGCCACTGTTGTAGTTGGCCTTGCCGTCGAAATAGCTGAGCTTCTTGCCAAGTTCACTGTTGACCCAGTAATCAAGACCTTTGGGCTCCCATGCAACCATTCTGCGGTCATAAATCATGTTATCGTCATCATAGCGTGCGGCGTATTCCCATTCTGCTTCGGTTGGCAGGCGGTAACCAGGAGAGCCGTAAAAGCGGGCAGTACCGTCAAAGGTGCATGACCAGTCGGTAAGATTGTACAATTTGGTCAGACCCTGAATTTCACTCAGCATATTGCAGTAGAACGCAGCTCCATACCATGTAACGTAGACTATCGGGCGGTTCTCGAGGCCGGGAGCGACGACGAAACCATAGCCGGTATACGAAATCTCGCACTTCTTACCTTCGTAGTCGGCATCGAGATTGAGCAGCTCCTGCTGGTTGCCTTCGGCATTTTTAACCGTTTCATTGCCGGCAAGATTGCCGGTCAGATAGCCTTTGCGCAGAGCATAGTTGAGCATATCGCAGAACTGGGCATTGGTGATCTCATATTTGCCGATTTTGTAATCGCGTGTCAGGGTCACCAGCCGCACCGGGCCGGTTACGCCCGAGTTATAATTGGCCGGGTAATCTGCTGCCACAGTATCGGTGCCATTTGCAAAGCCAGAGCCGTCACCCAGATTATCCCAGCCCATCTTGAAGGTGCCTTTGGGAACGGTCACCATCTCAGGAATGCGCGTGATGGTCGCGTTACCGATAACAGCGGCATCGTCATCATCGTCATCGCCGAAAATACTGCAGCCAGTAAGCGTCAACGAGAGAAGGCAAATCAACAGCAATGCATAAAATCTGAGTCTAAGATCGAGCATGAGTTTCTCCAAACAGTCGAATAGAATAAAACGCACAAATCGGAACAATTACTGCCCAGCAGGCAGCTATGATCAGGTATCCGTGCCATGTCGGCGGCCTGAACGCGATGAGCCCCATGTGAGAGGCATTGCCCATGATGATGAATGAGAATATTATGCCGGTAATTGGCGGAGTCCAGCGGCTTTTCGCGAGAATCTGCCAGAAGATATAGAGCATGAACCCGAAGTTCATCCACAAAACCAGTATCCATTCAGGGCAGAGCGGGTCGGAAAGCAACCAGCGCGAGCTGCTGCTGACCGAATATACCCCGAGCCAGATCAGCGTCGAGTCGGCTATGAAGCCGATCAGGCCGGTCAGCACGGCAGCCAGCACACGCTTTGCTTTTGCCGTAGTGGCAGGCAGAAACAGGCTGTAGTGGATGGCGAGCGCAATAAGACCGAGCCATGGATAGCCATGCGTTGTACCCTGGTAGCAGGTCATCGAAGTAAGAATGAAGACCAGGGTATTGAGCTTAAGCACCAGATCAGGTTTCATGCATCGCCTTTCATAATGCGCGGCAGAGCAGATCGGGCGCTCCAATGGAGCGCCCGTCGATAGTTCAGTCCTGAGCCCAGGTTTTGAAAGGCATGACTTCGTCGGCATCGATAATGACATCGATGATCGATGGCTTGTCTGAAGCCAGTGCTTTTTTGAATGCATCGGCGAACTGTTCGAGCTTCTCAACCCGGAAGCCGTTCGCGCCACAGGCTTCGGCGTATTTGGCGAAGTCTGGGCAGATGATGTGATTGAACACTTCTTTGCCGTGCGCTGCGAGGTTGAACAGCTTGATGATATTGAATTCGCTGTTGTTCAAGATGACCCAGATGATCGGAATCTTGTTCTGCAAAGCGGTAAGGATTTCGAATCCTGCCATTTCATAATCGCCATCGCCGCAGCCGACGATGACGCGGCGATCTGGATTGGCGAGTTGTACGCCGAGAGAGGCGTTAACATGCGAGGCCATCGGCCCAAAGCTGCCGGGATTCTTGAAGTTCTGGCCTTTGTTGAATTCCATGAACGCTGCCAGCCAGATCATGTTAGCACCGGCATCACCCAATACGATGGCGCGATCGGGCAGATACTTCGCAAGTTCCTGGCACAGGGCACCAGGATGCACTTTGCTGCCTTTGTATTCGACAACTGAATTGTAAATCTTGTCTTTGGTGAAGGTTTTCTTTTCGACCAGGGGCTTTCTTTGGGTCAGCGCTGCGTCGATAGCCTTAATCGCCGGCGCAATATCAGCTATCATGCCGTAGTCGGTCGGGTAGACCTTGCCGATTTCATCGCGGCTGATATTGATGTGCATGAGGGTCTTCTTGTCGAACAGCCCTTCTTCGAACTTCCACATCTGCCATTTCGGGAAAGAATTGCCGATGCCGATCACGAGTTCAGCAGCTTTGAAAGCCTCTTTCGCGCCCTTGTCGCCGCAGGTGCCCGGCATGCCAAGCGACAACGGGTGGTTTTCGGGGATGATGCCCTTGGCATCCATTGTGGTCAGAAATGGAATCTGAAATTTTTCGACGAACT
This sequence comes from Candidatus Rifleibacteriota bacterium, assembly GCA_022704885.1. Next base: position 30,287 of record JAKJFO010000020.1, read on the forward strand.
GCAGCAGTTCTTTTTCGGCGTGGCTTCTGACGCTGCCGTAACCGATGATCGCGAGAATTTTTTTCTTCGCGTTGAGTGCGTTGGCAAGAACGTCGGCAAAAAGATCGACGGTTTTCTGCAGTGGCAGAACCGGTTTGATATCAAGCTTGATTTCACGATGACGGGTCGCCGGCATGGCGGCGACGTCGTAAGGCAGGTCAATATGCACCGGGCCCGGGCGGCCTTCAAAAGCCAGATTTACGGCAGCTTCAACTATGTCGCAGGCCTGATCGGGGTGTTCGATGAGAAAGGTTCCCTTGGTGGTCGCGGCAAACATTGCCTGAGAATCAGGAGTGCGGCCGATTCCGGTTACTTCGCCGAGGTCGCCCTTGCCGCGCCATTTCTTGGGGGCATAAGAAGCGATAGAAAGCACCGGCAGAGAATCAGAAAGAGCTACGCCGAGACCCGAGAAAAAATTGTATGAGCCCGGGCCGCCCTGTGCATTGCAGACGCCGAGTTTGCCCTTGTTGAACATGGCATAGCCGCAGGCCATGAATGAGGCTGCCTGTTCATGTCTGACCATGATGGTCTTGATTTTTTTTGACTCGGCAAATGCGAACAAAATGTCGCCCGACCCCTGGCCGGATCCGCTGAAAACCGCGTCTACCCCTATAGATTCGAGCATTGCCACGATGGAATTACTGACATTCATTTAGCGCTCACTCCTTAATTAGATTCTGCAGAGAGTCTGCCGAACCGGTTGGTGCCGGTTCGGCAGAATGATCAGGATTATTTGCTTTTGAGAACTTCGACAAGCTTCTTGCCGTAATCGATCGAAGACTCTACCGACAGGGCGGTTACGAAGGGCCAGTCATAAACGACACAGGTGTTTTTGCGGTTAGCCTTGGTGTCGGCAGATACTTTGCCTTTGGGGCCGACGGCGTCTTCGACGACATCCTGCAGAGGAAGCAGGAAACCGGGGGTTACCACGTTGGTGCCGGCATTGTCAGGAGTAGCGCCAGCCAGATCGTAGCTGAGTTCGAAATCGAAGTCCCAGGCGCGCGGATGCGCAGTCACGTGCTTGCCGTAAATGATGCTCTTGTAGTTGTTGTCAGGATTGCGGGTAAATGCCAGAGCACCGACGGCGTAGCAGATGGCGCCGATGAGCTTGTTGGTCTTGAAGGCTTCAAGCAGCAGCGCGTGAACTTTGGGGTTGTTGTCGATGTCGAGCGGAGTGCCAGGACCGCCGGTAAGGACGATGGCATCATAATCAGCCATTTTGGCGTCGGCGATTTTGATCGGTTTGTTCCATTCGGTGCCGTCGAGCAGTTCATGTACGCGCTTGCAGACTTCTGGCGGATTCACCTTGTAATGCTGCAGCGAATCTTCAAAGTCAGGATCGATACTCATTTTGATCGGCAACGGCTTTTTGCCCTGTGGAGTTGCCAGAGTAACGGCGAAACCTGCCTTTTTGAGTGCATCCCAGGGCGCCTGAAGTTCTTCGGCCCAGACCGCGTAATTTGTTGCGAGAACCAGTACTTTTTTAGCCATCGTTAAATCTCCTTTAAGATTTTGTTCCTGATCAATATTTGTTCTGATTTTTCCAGGGCGGTACATCATCTCGCGCCGGGCTGAACACATCGATTGCTTCGGTTTCACCAACCGCGACAAACGCATGCTCAACGTTAGATGGAACGAAATATGAATCGCCGGCCTTCAGCAGCGCTTTTTCGCCGCCGATGTCGATCTGAAAAGCCCCTTTGATAATGTAACCGAACTGCACCGCTGCATGATGATGACTGGGCAGAGCCGCTTTGTCTGCGAAGTTCCAGTGCATTACATTCATCGCTTCGCCGCTGCCCAGGTATTTCCCGATGACTCCCGGGGCTACCTTGTGCTCCTCCAGCTTATCCAGGAAGCAAAACATAAAACCTCCTCTTTCTTTATCTTAATTTATACTGCTTGCGGACCGTTGTACTTGATGGCCAGCATGGTGATGTCGTCCGATTGCTCGGCACCGTCTGTAAAGACCGCAACCTCGTGGCGGAGTTCCTTTACCAGCGAGGTAACTTCCTTGTCACAGTTTGCGTTGAGGGTGTCGTGCAGGCGCTTGTCGCTGAACTGCTTCGCCGCTGTGTTCATCGCCTCGTTGACACCGTCGGTATACAAAAACAGTACGTCGCCTGCCCGCATTTTGAAGCTGTTGGGCTTGAATTTAACGCCTGGCATAACCCCGAGAACCACATTCTTGTTGAGTTTCAAGAATTCGAATGAACTGCCACCATCGGGCGAAACGCTGAGCAACGGCGGGTTATGACCGGCGTTGGCGCAGGCGAGTTCGCCGGTGCGGGTGTCGAGAATCGCGCAGAACACGGTGACGAACATCAGTTCATCGTTGTCGGCGCTGATCAGTTCGTTGACCCGGGCAAGAATCTGTTCTGGCGGCAGATCGTTCATCGCCTCGGTTCGCAGAAGTGTCTTGGTAATCACCATGAATAGAGCTGCGGCGATACCCTTGCCGGAAACGTCGGCAACAACCATACAGAATTTATCAGGTGTTATAAAGAAGAAGTCGTAGAAATCGCCACCAACTTCGCGTGCCGGTTCCATCAGACCGAAAATGCTGAGCTCCTTGCGGTCAGGGAAGGGCGGAAAAATGCGCGGCAGCATGCTGGCCTGTATCTGATGTGCAATTTTGAGCTCGTTTTCGATGCGCTCACGCGCTGCTATGGTCTCTTTGAGCTCACGCAGATAATTCCTGAGATCGTCAGACATTTTGTTGAAGGAGTTCTGCATAGCCGTAACTTCGGCAATCTTCGAGAACACTTCAATTTTGTGATCGAGTTCGCCATGAGCGACTTTGCCGACTCCACGTGCAAGGGCGCAGATCGGTCGGGCAATAGCTCTTGAAATGGTGATGACGATGACGAGCATAAGAATCAACCCGGCAAAACCGATCAGCGATGATTCGGCCTGCAGGTCGTAAATCACGCCATGAATCTCATCAGTCGGGTAAACAAAGGCTATCGAACCGGCCATAATACCTGCATGACGCAGTGGTCGCAGCACAACCCAGGCCGCGCGGCCGGCGACCGGTTCATTGACTCTGATGAACTTACAGGCGCTTGTCGCGAGTTTATTGAGGTCTTTGAGTTCTGCCGCCATTTCCGGACTGAGTTCATTGATGTTTTTTGCAAGAGCCTTGTAGTTGCCGATAGCGTTCATCAGCATACCTTTATTGCTCATGGCGACACAGTAACCTGTTTTCAGAATCTTCAGTTCGCTCAGCTTCTGCGAAATTTCATCAAGCGAAATGTCGATAACAATTCCACCAATAACCTTGCCATCTCTGAAAATGGGCAGTGTGTAAGTCAGCAGCAGCATATACTCTTTACCATCTTTGCCAAGGCTTACTGCGCTGCGGTAAGGTTCTGTCCAGATGGCTTTTTTCTGGTCTCTTGCGGCAAAATACCATTCCTTGTCGAAGTAGGTATAATCAGGCTTCTCGCCGAGTTGCATGTAGTCGATCCGGCCATTCTGCCTGAAGTAAATCGGAGCAAAATTTTCGCTGGCAGTGCTGAACTGGCCGGGCTCGAATGCCATGCCGACGCTATGAATATAGGGATTTGCTTCCAATACCTGTTTCAGATATTCCTTGAGCTGTTCTTCATGCGATTTATCGCCGATTTCTGTGTAGCGGCGGTTGAAGCTGATCTCCATCATTTTGGCGATCAGAGCCGCTTCGTTGAAAATCAGGTCGAATCTTTTCGTGTAAAACTGGGCTTTGTCTGTCGCACTCTTCTCGAGAAATTGTTCGACCGTGTCTCTGGTATAATAAAAGTCAACGGCCATGGTCAGCCCGAAAACGAGCGCAGTGACTCCCCATATCCAGAGAATCATCGTCGTGCGCAGCGAAATCTTATGCATACTTGGTCAGTCTCAAAATGTTCGCCTCACCACTGCGTTCATAGGTGAGAACATCCATTATCTGCTTTGCGAAAAATATACCGAGTCCGCCGATCTGGCGTTCTTCCATCGGCAGGGTGGTGTCAGGGTCTGCTTTGTCGAGCATGTTGAAAGGAATTCCAAGATCCTTTACCTCAATGGTAATTCCTGCTTTGTCGCCCTCGGTCGGCGAACAGGCGATGTCGATCGATCCGGTTGTTTGAGGGTAAGAATAACTGATGATATTCACCAGTATCTCTTCCATGGCCAGCCTGATTTTGCCGATCTTCTTATCGTCGAAACCCAGTTCCCGGGCATAATCCAGGATGAAGCCGAGCATGTCGTTCAGATTCTCCAGCTTCGCCGGATGAGTTGAAGCAGGCATTTAAAGCCCCTTTCGGGAATTACCCCTCGAATTCTTTCTGTATGGTCATGAAGGTGTCGAGTCCGCTCATTTTGACTACGTCAAGAACTGCTTCCTGGGCGCCGACAAGGTAGACCTGTACATCAGCACCGATGCGCTGCTTGGCGAATATCATGACGCGCAGACCGGCGCTGGCTATGTACGTCAGATCCTTTACCATGAACACGATTTTGCTGATTTTCTGGCCGATCAGCTTTTTGAGTTCTTCCTGAAAGTTGCCGGCATTAGTGGCATCGAGGCTGCCTGCGAGCGTAACCCGGGCGATACCGTCGTTGAGTTCCATTTTGTACTGCAGATCCATATATTGCTCCTTGAGGTTATTTACCAACCAGCACGATGACCGAGCGCGGCCCGACCATGAAATACTGCTGGTTGTCGAGTAAGATTTCGTTTCCGGGGGTCACGATGTCATCTGGCGATTCCATGCCGGTATTGGCAAAAACATGCCAGCGTCGGCCGTTATCGAGGCCGGGCAGTTCGAAGCCGTGTGCATCCCAGTGCATGTTCATCGCTACGTAGATGTCAGGTTCTACCGTGCGCCGTTCGTCGCTCTGCCAGCGGCGGCACATGAAAGCTACCGTGCGCGCGGCGCCTGACCAGTCAGCGTTCCAGGCGCTGGTGCCGTGCCACGAAACTTCGACGTCTGGTGCGGCATTCATCGCGTAAGAGCTGTAGCGCAGCATCGGGCTGGCTTTTCTGAACGCGATCATCTGCCTGAAGAAATTGTGAATTTCGGCGTTTTCTGAGAGCTGCTCCCAGTTCAGCCATGAAAGCTCGTTATCCTGGCAATAGGCGTTGTTGTTGCCATACTGCGTATTGCCGAACTCATCGCCGGCCAGGATCATCGGGGTGCCATGGCTGACCAGCAGCATGGCGGCAGCATTCTTGATCTGCCTGATCCGCAGCCGGTTGACCTCTTTATCGTCGCAGGGCCCTTCCCAGCCGCAGTTCCAGCTGTGGTTGTCGTTGCCGCCGTCAGAATTGTTCTCGCCATTGGCTTCATTATGCTTGCCGTTGTAAGAAACCATATCCATCAGTGTAAAGCCGTCGTGGCAGGTGATGAAGTTGACTGAGGCACAGTTTTCGCGGGCTTCCCACTGGTACAGGTCGGGCGAGCCTTGAATGCGCTGTGATACAGCGCCGGCAAGGCCGGGTTCGCCTTTCAAAAACTTGCGCAGGTCATCGCGATACTTGCCATTCCATTCGGCCCAGCGCCCCCATGACGGGAATGAGCCGACCTGGTAGAGTCCGCCGGCATCCCAGGCTTCGGCGATCAGCTTGCATTTGCCGAGAATCGGGTCGAATGCCAGCGTTTCGAGCAGTGGTGGGCTGCTCATCGGCGCCCCGTTCTGGTCACGGCCGAGAATGGCGGCGAGATCGAAGCGAAAGCCGTCAACGTGATAATCGGTAACCCAGTAGCGCAGGCAGTCGAGAATCATGTTGCGCACGATCGGGTTGTTGCAGTTGAGCGTGTTGCCGCAGCCGCTGAAGTTGTAGTAATAACCCTCGGGCGTCAGCATGTAGTAAGTCTTGTTGTCGATGCCGCGATACGAAATGTAGTGGCCGCGCTCGTTGCCCTCGGCTGTGTGGTTGAAAACCACGTCGAGAATGACCTCGATGCCGTTCTTGTGCAGCGTTTTGATGGTATTCTTGAGCTCATCAGCCTGCATGCCGAATTTGCCGGTAGCGGCAAAACCCGCTTTGGGCGCGAAGAAGCCAACGTTGCTGTAGCCCCAGTAGTTGAGCAGGCGCTCGCCGGTGACCGGCGAAAGTTTTGAGTTTTCGAACTCATCGAAAGTGTGGACAGGCATTAGTTCGAGGCAGTTTATGCCGAGATCCTTAAGGTAGGGAATCTTGTCGCGGATGGCGGCGAACGTGCCGGGGTGCTTTACCTTCGCTGAAGCGTGGGCGGTAAAGCCGCGCACGTGCATTTCATAAATGACCAGGTCTTCGAACGGAATCTCGAGCTGGCAATCGTCTTCCCAGTCGAAGTCGTCGGCCAGTATCTGGCCGCGGTGCGGAAAAATATTGTTCCAGTCCGGTTCTTTACCCCACACATCGCGACCGCTGACCAGTCTGGCATAGGGATCGAGCAGAACCTTGTCTCTGTCGAAGCGATGCCCGTTTTCTGGATCATACGGCCCTTCCATGCGGTAGCCGTATTCGATGTTTTCGTAGTCGACATCGAAGAGAATCATGCTGAAAACGTTGCCGGTGCGAAATTCCCTCGGAAAGGGAATCTCGGCAAAGGGCTGCGTGGCATGTTTTTTGAACAGCACAAGTGAGCAGGCAGTCGCATAGCGTGAAAACACCGAAAAGTTGACGCCGCCGGGCACCAGAGTAGCGCCGAACGGCAGCGGCTTGCCCGCCCTGAGTTTGAATTCGCCGTGTGAGTGGGTAGGGTGCAGGTCGATGCGGTTTGTCATATTACTCCTGATTGGCTGCCAGGTTGCTCAGCGCTGATTTGAGATCGGGGTAAACCGTGAAGAATCCGCTGAAGCCGGTCATTTCCATGATGTCGGCGATTTCGTCGGAAAGGCCGCAGAAAGCCCAGCGGCCGCCCTGCATCTTGAGCTGCTTGCCGATCATCAAAAGCACGCGCAGACCGGCGCTCGAAA
>JAKJFO010000210.1 GCA_022704885.1 Candidatus Rifleibacteriota bacterium
GAGGCTGGCCTCGACCCCGAAAAGGGCCCCGAGACCTGGGCCGAACTGCTCGAAGCGGCAAAGCTTATACACAACCCCGAGAAAGGCCTCTACGGTTTCGGCATGAATGCCGGCGAAGGGCACATTCTCTACAAGAAATTCATGCCATTCGTCTGGGGCAACCATGGCCATATCATTGACGAAAACGGCAACTTCATTTTTGACAGCCAGCAGACCCGCGAGGCGCTTGATTTTTATCTCAAGCTCAAAGAATACAGCTATTGCGAGAAGCAGGATCTGCTCGACGAAGCATTCAAGCGGGGAAGACTGGGGCTCGCGATTTCCGGTTCCTGGAACTTTGCGCGCTATCCGATCGACGCGCCCGAACTTGATTTTGGCGTGGCGTTGATGCCAAAGCCGGCTAAGGACAAAGGTTTTTCGACTTCATTTCTGGGCGGCCAGATTCTGGTGCTTTTCAAATCCTGTAAGAATCCTGATGTGGCTGCAAAATTCATCAGATATCTGACCACTGTCGAAAACACGCTGCCGATTACGCGTGAGGCGCTGGTAAGCTTTCCGGCGCATAAAGATGCCTACAGCGACGAAATGTTCACGCGCGACCCGCGGCTCGGCGTTTTCGTCGAGCAGATGAAGAGCAGCGTCCACCCGCCGATACACCGCCTGTGGATCGAGCTCGAAAAGATCATCAACGATACGGTCGAAAAAGCCATGTATGGCGAATTGCCAGACAAGGTCTTTGCCGAAGCCGCTCTTGAATATGCCAGAGTGACACAGCGCAGGACGAATGGACAGTCTGCGGTTGTCGTGACCTCGACTTCAGGTCAGAACGGCGGGTCAACCCAGATTCTGCTGCTGACCCTGATTGGCGTCGGCACCCTGCTGAATGCGATAATGCTGATGTTTCTCATTTATGAGGTAAAAAAAAACGCCGGTTGACCGGTAAACTGCGCAAAACCGGGCCGATCGAAAAGTCGCAGCAGGTTCTTCTGTTTCTGTCACCGTGGCTCATCACCTTTGCCGTGTTCTGGCTTTACCCTCTCGTGTTTTCGCTAATTCTGAGCTTTTGCGATTACGATGTCTTTCATCCGGCCCTGTTCAGCTTCGCCGGTTGCAAGAATTACCTGCGGCTGTTCAGCGACGGTGATTTTTTGCAGGCCTTTTTGAATACTCTGGTATTTGTGATCGGCACGACTCCGGTCACGACTCTGCTCGGTCTTGCGCTGGCGCTTATGGTTAACAACGTCAGCCGCGGCAGTCAGGTTTTCCGTTCGATTTTCTTTCTGCCATCGATCATTTCAATCGTTGTAACTGCGACTATCTTCAAGTCGATGTATTCGCCGATTGGCGCGCTCAACCGGCTGCTGGCGGTGTTCGGGCTGCCCGGGCAGGCCTGGCTGATCGAAAAGAATCTGGCGTTGCCGGCGATCATGGTCATGAACGTCTGGGCCTACACAGGTTATTACATGGTTCTCTACCTGGCCGCCCTAAAGGCGGTACCAAGGCAGCTTTACGAAGCCGCCGAAGTCGATGGCGCGACTGAATGGCAGCAGTTTCGCTACATTACCCTGCCGCAGATCCACTACATGACGATCTTCATTTTGACAGTAAATACAATTCGCAGCTGGCAGGTGTTTCCTGAAGTCTTTACGCTTACCAGTGGCGGGCCGGTCGGCCGCACCAATACTCTCGTACATCAGCTCTACGAAACCGCTTTCAGGTATCACGAAATGGGCTACTCTTCAGCGATTTCCTATGTTCTGCTGGCGATAATCATGGCGTTTTCTCTGTTGCAGATGTATATTCTGCAGGGTCGCCGCCGGCGAAGAAGGGGTAAACCTGCATGACCGCACAGAGCTTCAGACAGAAAGGGCTTCTTGCAATTCTCACCGCACTGGCACTGAGTTATCTTTACCCCTGGCTTTACATGCTGGCGCGCTCGTTCATGCGCCATGAACCCGGGCTTTCAGATGGCAAAGGCCTGTTTACCCTCGAATTTTATCAGCTGGTGCTCGGTAATGCCGGATTTCCGACCTTTCTTTTCAACAGCTTTATCGTGCTGACCATCGTGCTGGCCGCTAATGTGGTATTTTCGGTCATGGTCGGTTATGCCTTTGCGCGTTACCGCTTTCCGTTCAAAAACGTCATGTTCTGGATGATTCTGGCAACCCTGATGGTGCCGAAGCAGACGCTGATGATACCCCTGCTCGACCTGATGGTGCGTCTGGGCCTGCACAATACGCTATGGGCGCTGATTCTGCCGTTCTGCGTTGACGGTTTCAATCTTTTTCTGATGAAGCAATATATCCAGGGACTGCCGCATGACCTTGAAGAAGCGGCCCGCGCCGACGGTGCCGGCGAAATCGGCATCCTCTGGCACGTCATCGCACCGCTCAGTCGCCCGGCTATCGCAGTGTTGATCATCAATACCGCAATCATCAACTGGAATTCGTTCCTGTTTCCGCTGATTCTCACCGACACCGCTTCGGTGCGCACTTTGCCGGTCGCTCTCGCCATGTTCGCGCAGGGGCCTTACGCAACTGACTGGGGGGCTCTGATGGCCGGCGCTTCAGTCAGCTCGTTGCCGATAATCGCGATATTCTGGATCTTTCAGAAGGAAATCATTGAAGGCATCACCAGCGGCGCCCTCAAGGACTGACTTCGCTGCAGGCAGCGCAGGAACCGTCGCGGCGCGGGTCGGCGAGAGCCGTGAACTGTGCGCCTTCGACGATGATTGCCGACAGCAACCCAAAGTAGTCATCACAACCTGGTTTTATCGACACTTCCAGAGTGCTTTCGCTCAGCTCATCGATGAATGACATGTCGGGGTGCCATTCGACAGACAGTCTGCGTTTATGATCGAGAAAATAGCGGGGGCGGCTCACCAGCTGTTCAGACTCGTCTGGCTTTTGCAGGAACCTGGCCAGCGCCAGGCCGACATTGAAAACTATGCGTTCAGAACCGGCGCCGCCAATTGCCAGCACCGGCTGACCGTTTTTGATTACGATTATCGGAGATTTGGTCGAAATCGGCCCGGCATCAGCCGGATAATTGTCGGGATAATCTGAGACCGCGTCGGTAAAGTTGCGCAGGCCATTGTTGTAAAAGAAACCCGCCGGTGAAAACTCGCCGGTGCCAAAGTGACTGCCGAGAGTAAGAGTCATCGACACCAGCATGCCGTTCTTATCGGCGACGCAAAGGTGGGTGGTGTTACCGTTTTCGACGACATCACCACTGTGGTCGACCACAACATTGTCGGCGAATTCAATAAAGCGATATGGGTCGCCAAAACATTCTGCCATATTTTCATACCTTGCCTGCAGTATTCGGCGCCCGGTTCGAGCGGTAGCGAGAATATCTGCAGCCTTTTGCTCATGCAGGTTGATTCTGCTGTTCAACAGGTCTTCTGCCAGCTTTATGCTGGCGATAGAGCAGGCTGGTGGCGGATTGCCATATAGCGAATAATTTTGCCAGCTGCGGCGAACCGGTTCGACCTGCCGGGTTCTGAACAGAGCCATATCGCTGATACGATATTCTGAACCATGTTGCCGCATATCGACAATCATGCTTCTGGCTGTATCGCCGCGATAGAATGAGTGTCCGTCGTCGCTGGCAATTTCGGCGAGGGTTCTGGCAAGAAGCGGCTGCCTGATAATCTGCCCGGCCCGCAACGGGTAACCATGCGGCGCCAGAAATCTCACCGCTGCCGCATCGGTTATATTCGGCAGGGTTCTTTCGATGATTTTTTCCAGATAAGCACTGATGTTAAAGCCGTTGCGGGCCATGCTGACTGCAGGTTGAACAAGTGCCGCAAGCGGGCGGCTGCCATATTGACGGCGCAGCTGCATCAGCAGATCAGGAACTGTCGGCAGGCCGATATGATTGACGATTTTGCTGCTGCCGGCAAAGCGCGGGCGTTTTACCGAGGCATCCCAGGCCTCGATTCGACCATCGGGCCGGTGTACTAATGCAAACCCATCGCCACCGATGCCGGAATTGCTGAAATCAACTACCCCAAGCATGAAGCCGGCGCATACAGCCGCGTCTACCGCATTGCCGCCATTCTGCAGAACCTGCAGTGCTGCAGCTGCAGCCAGCGGGTGACCGCAACTGACTGCTCCCGTATTTCCGCCTGCGATGAAACAACGCGCGTCTGTTGGCATCTGACGCGCGCCGGCAAGCTGAGTAAGCAAGACAAAAAGCAGAAGAACCGACAAGATTTTTCGATTTTGCATTGTGTTAACTTTCTTTGAAATGTTCAGTCAATAAAACTGCTATGCCATAATCTTTGCTGCTAGTTATCCAGAACTTCTCTTACTTTTTCTGTAAGGCCTTTCTGGGTGAATGGTTTTTCGATAAAGTTGAGATTGTGGTTGATGATGCCATGGTCGGCGATTACATCGTCAGTATAACCCGACATGAAAAGTACCTTTAAATCAGGTTGCAGCGTTTTAAGCTCTTCTGCCAGGTCCTTTCCGTTCTTTTCCGGCATTATTACATCAGTTATCAGCAGGTGAATCTTCTCGCCGCTGCTGGTAAGAATTTTTCGAGCCTCAGTGGGTGTCGAAGCGGCGAACACTTTGTAGCCAAGATTCGTAAGAACTTTTGTTGTCATCTTTAGAAGCGCAAGCTCATCTTCGACCAGCAGAACAGTTTCTTTGCCATTTTGGCTGCTGTAGTCTTCAGGGTTTTGAAGCCTGCTCTCGCTATCGTCGATGACGTGTCCCGGCAGGTAGATGGTTATGGTAGTTCCCTTTTCTGGTGCACTGAAAACATCGATGAAACCATGGTTCTGTTTAACTATTCCGTAAACGGTAGCAAGGCCAAGGCCGGTGCCTTCTCCCTGCTTCTTTGTCGTAAAAAAGGGCTCGAAAATGTGTGAAAGAACCTCACTGTTCATGCCACAGCCATTGTCGGTCACTCTGATCAGAACATAATCGCCTGCGACAAGATCGACTGGTCGGTTTCTGTCGTCAGCGGTAAACGTTTGCATATCAGTTGCAATGATTATCTGCCCGACATTTTTGATGGCATCGCGCGCGTTAACACAAAGATTCGCCATGACCTGATCGAGTTGCGAAGAATCCACGCAAATCGGCAAGAGGCCTGATCCCGGTCGCCATATCAGTTCAATGTTTTCTCCGATGAGGCGGCGCAGCATCTGAAGCATGCTGGTAATGCTGCCATTTATGTCGATGACTTCAGGCTTGATCGTCTGCCTGCGCGCAAAGGCAAGCAATTGCCTGGTCAGATTGGCCGAACGCTGTGCTGCGGTAATTATCTGTTCCAGGTCGTTGCTCAGAGTGTTGTCATGCCCGCTCTTCTCTTTCAGCAGCTCCGCATGACCAAGAATGACGCCGAGCATATTGTTAAAATCGTGTGCTACGCCACCGGCAAGGCGACCGACTGACTCGAGTTTCTGAGAATGCAGAAGCTGTTCCTGTAACTTTGCCTTTTCCTGCTCAGAAATTTTTCGCGCTGAAACATCATTGAATATACAGGCAAACTGCCCTGGTCTCGGGCAGAAGGCGGTCACTTCGAAATATCTGCCGAGAGGTACCGAATAGTTTTCAAAAAAATTTGCCTGGCCGGTAAGGGCGACCTGACCATAGGTGGCGATCCATTGCTGGTCAAGATCAGGCATTATTTCGCGGATGGTTTTACCGATGACTTTGTCGGCTTTTAAACCGGTCAGACGTTCAAATGCAGGGTTGATCTCAAGAAAACGATAGTCGACCGGTCTGCCATTCTCGTCGCAGATAATTTCATGCTGAGCGAAACCGTTAAGCATCTCACTAAACAAGGTTCGGTAATTCTGTTCACTCTGTCGCAGTGCTTCTTCGGCATTCACGCGGTCGGTTATGGCTTCGGCGTAAAGCACAATACCACCAATAGAACCATCTGCCTCATACCAGGGCAGGCAGGTCCAGGAGGCCCAGATTTTGCGGCCATCTTTCTCGTAGAGAAAGTCTCTGTCTTTGCTTACCGTTTCGCCGGCCATGGCTCGCTGGTGAGCTTCGCAGAGTCGGTGTGGTAAATTTGGAAAAACTTCGTAGTGGCATTTACCAATCACATTTTTTTCTTCGACCTGGTATTCAGCCAGGTATCTTCGACTTACATAAATGTAACGCATTTCGCGATCAAAAACTGCAACCGAGCTCTGAACGTTGTCGATGATATACCTCATCAGCTCTTCGCTGTGTTTCAGAGCTTTTTCGGCCTTGTTTCGTTCGCTGATGTCGCGGATTATCATACTGGTATACTGCTGCCCGGAAGAGTCGGTGAATATAGAAGTCGAAACTTCGGCAGGAAATATCGTTCCATCAGCTTTTTTAAAATTCAGTTCGCCAAATGCGCTGCCGGTCAACCTTCGCTTTTCCAGGCCGGGTGCCAGTCTGGGGTCGGTCGTATCGACAATGGCGTTGCGGCCACCTTTTATTATCTCGGTCTCTGACATTTTAAACAGAAGAGTGGCGGCATTGTTCGCTGCCAGAATCCGACCATCAGGGACCGTCAATAGAATTGCGTCAAGTGAGTTATCGATTATCGAACGGTAGACTCGATTCAACGATTCTATCTGAACTTTAAGGTCATTGATCTGCTTTTCAAGATCTTCTCTGGACTGGTGATCTGGCATGGCATTCTCTCATTCGATCGGATTGGCGCATGGTTTTGTTTTGTGTTTCAATAGTATTTTGCCACTTTTCAGCATTGATATCAACGTATTTTACTGTGGCAGTGACTGCTATGAAAAAGAGTCGCTGCTACGGCCTTTTGGAAACGGCTGTTCGGATCTCAAACGCTTCGACGGCCTGAGTTTTGCCTTTGACCGAGCTGATCGGCAGCTTTTCGCAGGTATGGCCTTCAGGCACGGCATCGACAAGAGAGCCGCTGATGATTACTCCGCCATCGGGTCGCTTCGTCGCAAGTGAGGCGAGGCGGGCCGAGAGGTTAACCGGATCGCCGACGACGGTGCGTGACAGGCGGGCTTCGGCGGCGCCCATGATGCCGGCCACGACGACTCCAGTGTTGACGCCGGCGGCGACACGATGACCGGTTCTGGTATATACCAGTTCGCCTATGCGCAGCGCCGTTTTGATGGCATTTGCCTGATAATCGCGATCTTCGCCATGGTGCTCAAACA
>JAKJFO010000211.1 GCA_022704885.1 Candidatus Rifleibacteriota bacterium
TGCGCTTGCCGAACTTCTGCACGATCGCCCTGATACCCGCATTGTACTTCGCGGCCACACCGACGCTGTCGGTGACTCTGCCTACAATATGCAGCTCTCTATCGAACGCGCACAAAGCGTGGCTGATTATCTGAGCGGCGAAGGCATTCCTTCCAGCCGCATGACGGTAAGAGGTTACGGAGAAACTCAACCGATCGCCAGCAACGATACCGATGCAGGCAAGGCCAAAAACCGCCGGGTCGAGTTCGTTCTGAAAGAAGATCCGTGATGCAGAACACTGGCGGCATAATGCGGCGCAACGCCTTCACCATGGTCGAACTGATCGTTGTCATCGCTCTGGCTTCGCTCTTTTCGATTGTGGTTTTTCGCATGTTTTCGGGCTCGACTACCAGCCAGAAGGCTGCCATGGCTGATCTCAGCATGCAGTCGCGGGTGCTGACCACCCAGAACCGCGTTATCCGCATGATTAGAGAAGGAACCGATTTTCTGCTGCCAGAGATTGGCGAGCCGTCTTCGGCGCTTTTCTTTGCTGATTTCAAGGGTGATGTGCAGGTTCTGTATCAGCTGAAAGACGCAGCTTTATCGGAAAGCACCGGTAAAGAGCTCTACAAGCTGATGCACTACCGCGTCAAGGTTGAGAATTTCGATATTGGCAACCCGGTCTATGATCCTGATCAGAGCGCGCTTGTCGCCGATCATATTCGAAATATCAGTTTTCTGGTGACCAGCGCAAATTCGGTTAACGTGACTGCCAGTTTCGCCAGCGAGAAGAGGGATTTTCAGACCATGTTCGAAGCAGGCCTGCAGAACACCGGAGGCATTCAATGACGCTTACCAGGCGACAGGGTTTTACCATGCTTGAACTGGTCATTGGCTTCTTTCTGGTGGCCGGGGTTTCGGTGATGTTCTTTCAGGCCATGCACCGGTTTCGCAAAGAGAGCACCTTCAACTCAGAGAATTACCTGGCTTCGTCGCTGGTCGAGAAGGTGCTCGAACAGTGCTATCAGGAATCACAGCTGAACCCGCATGGCATGAAGGCAATCGGTCTTGCTGATGCCGATGGCACGCCCTACCAGGTTTCGACGGGCGTAACCGATAAAGAGACCGTGTTCTTTTCGAATCCGGGTATAACCGAAACGCGCACGCCAGACCTGCATCATGTGCTGAAAGACAACTATGTGCTGAATATCGAAACCGAAAAAAAAGATGGCTTTTATGAGGTTGAAGCCAGCTTCAAATGGAAGGCTGAGAGCGGCAGGGGCGAAATTCTGTCGAGCAGCCGGGTGCTGGCTTTTACCGGCGAGAAAGAAGTGCTGACTACCTGGGAAATGACCGACGATCAGGTTAAGGACCGGCTGGTGGTCGATATCTTTAATTCGCCCGGCGCAAATCTCGGCGCCAAAGTCAGCAGCATCGGCGCCCAGAATATGCTGGTGCATATCGGCCACATCTTTTATTCGTGTATCGACTGCCTGCGCTCGCCTGATTTTAAGCAGAAGCTGCTGCAGGCTGAAAGTCTCGAAGCCAATACCCAGACGGGTTCTGACGAGTATGCGTTGTGTTCGCAAATTTATTTTGACATGGCGCGCGACCTGCTGCACCTGATGATGAGCCTGCAACCGCATATCAAGGAAGCGAACGACAACATCAACTTTCTGCCCAGCCTGCCGCTGCCGGGTAGATTCGTTGCTGAAAGCCGCATTACCCGAGGCGGCCTGTATTATCGCCAGATTCGTCGCATCTTCCTCAACTGCCTGTTGAAGCTGTCGGAACGCTACGAAAAGCAGTTGCGGCATGCCGACCTGCAGAAGCGCCAGCGTCTGCTGGTGGGGCGGCTGTTCAACATCAACCGTATCTTGTATGCCAACCGGGCTTACAGCGAAGAGATCAGCCCGACCGTTATCGCTGACCGCTACCAGAAGTTTCTTGACGTGACGCAGAATTTTTTTAAAGACAAAGACCCGTCGATTTTCAGAATGGCCGCTCAGGAACGCGGTTTTATCGCCAACGATTCACTGCCCGAGAATTTTTTCGTGCTCAGACTCACCGGTAAGCTGTTTAAAGAGATTGACGAATACGTAGCCATTCTCGACTGACTGGCCTATTGCAAACAGTCATTGCGAGGAGCGCAGCTACGAAGCAATCCTTATGTCTGTGAGATTGCTTCGCTTCGCTCGCAATGACAAAAAACACCCAAATTCAAATGTGACAGAGGACTAGTTCTGATCAGGGTTTTCCAGGGGCAGGTTTTCAGCTTCAACCGGCAGAAATTTGCCGGCTTTGTCGATGAAGCCGATTTGTGTGTCTTTGTAGACGATATAGCTGCCGTCGCCGCGTGGGAGAACATGATCATAGATGTGCGGTTGAATCTGCCCGCCGTCTTTGTCGATGAAGCCCCAGAATCCGTCTTTTCTGACGGCGGCCATGTTGTCGCGCATATCGGTTCCTTCTTCGTATTGCAAAGGAATGACGATTTTACCGGTATCGTCGAGGTAGCCGTATTTACCGCGTGATCTGACCAGGCAGCGGTTTTTGCTGACATAACCGACCTGGTCGAAAACCGGGCTGCCTGCCGGAAAGTTTTCGCTGGGGTAGATCAGCCATGAATAGTCACGTTTCAGCAGCACCGCACTTCCCGAAAATTCTCTGTATTCATCGTATTCCGGGCGCACCAGCCATTTTCCGTCTTTGTCCTGAATGCCGTGATGATCGTTGAAGGTGGCAACGCGCAGTCTGATTTTCTGATTATGCTCATTTATGTAGACTCTCGGTTTGTCCGGCGTCCGGCCATGGTTGTCGATTATTCTGACGCCGTTCTCGTCTTCGACTGCCGCCTGATACCACGAAAACTCGCTGACCCAGGAGTATCTGGCGGGAATAACCTCTTTTAAGTGCGGGTCGAGAAATCCCCATCTGCCGCTCTGCGTCTCAAACGGCGCCAGCTCGTTATGGAATTTGCCGATGCTTCTGTAGCTGGTCTGAATGACATCTTTCTGCCTGGTGTTGTACAGGGCCATCGAATCTTCACCAGAAAGGCGCAGATAGCCTTCGCCAATATCTGTTATCTGCGAATAAACCGGCGGCAGCAGCATTTTGCCATTCTCGTCGAACAGCCCCACCTGGCCGTCTTTCCAGGCGATCATGCTGCCGTCGGACTGAAAAGTGATATCAGTGAATTCAGCTGGTAATATTTCGCCAGACTCGAGGCTGACCAGGCCGTATGACCAGCCCCGGCAGACCTTGAAGCGCTTTTGCCCCGGCGCCCGCGCGATTGCATCATATTCGAGTTCGAGCAGGTAACGACCTTTTCTGTCGATCAGGCCGATCTTCTCATTTCGGTTTACTATCGCTGTTCCCGAGGCAAAGTCTTCGACCTGATCGTATTGCACTCTAATGACGTATTCGCCCGAAACATCGATGTAGCCCCAGTAATTTTCGTAGCACACGGCCGCCAGCCCTTCTTTGAAACTGTTGACCGAATAGAACTGCATGGGCACAACCAGTTCGCCATCGAGATCGACGAATCCCCAGTATCCATCGGCAAAAACGGCCACCCGCCCATCGGCTGCCGGCAACATGTGTTCATAGGCCGCGTAGCCGATCTGCCCGCCATCTTTGCCGATCAGATGCCAGCGCTCATCTTTCTTCAGCGGAAAGACGCCCGGGTTGAAGCCGTTTGTCCAGTCATCGAGCGGGTCGGCCTCATAGAGGTCGGCAGCGTCTATTCCCGGGGCAGAAAATTCTATGGTCATACCATAAATGCCAGCGCCACGCCTGGGTGGCGACCAGACCCGTTCAAAAGCCGGCTTGACCACGTATTCAGCTGAGGTGTCGATGATGCCCCACAAACCCTTTTCTTTGACCGGCGCGTAACCGTGCATGAATCGGCAAACCTTGTCGAACAGCGGGTCGATCTCATAGCCGCCGTCATTCTTGAAATACCCCCAGGGCCCCGAAGCTGTTCCGACGTCGAATCCGAACTTGTCGCCGACCTGTATCGGCTTATACTCCCAGCCCTCGATTCCCTCAAACCTGAATTCAGCTCTGCTGCCAACAAAGGTGATATGCGTTTCCTGCCCACAGCAGGGCAACACCGCCAGAGCGATCAAAAGAAGGGTGCCGTACAATCGTGTTTTGTTCAATGCCAATCACCTCTCAGCCAAATTCTGCCATGCAATTAAAAATAAATAAAGCCGATAGTTAAAAATTGCATAACAGCTTCTGAACTCTTTGCTCGATTGTAAAAAATTGCCAAAGGATCAAAAAGGGGACGCAATGCTGTTCATGTTTCGTTCAAGAGTCGTGACGCTTCTGCTTGTTTTGCTTGCGTTTGCCGGCCATGGATTAGCGTGACAGGGCATCGAGACTGTTCCGCCGCCACCGGTTCCCGGAACTGGCATGCAAGTTCTCTACGAAGACCGGGGGCCGGTTCAGCCGACTGACGTCGAAGCGCCATACGTTGCTGACGAATTTGAAGGCAGGAGCATGGCTGTCGATGTGGGCCTCCGGCAGTTTTCCGAATATACGCAGCTGCAGCTCGACTATTTTCAGTTCAATCACAGCGGTTATCTCAACCGGCTGGTTACTTTTGACCGCTACAATTATGCGCCTGGCTCGTCGCTGCGGGTTCGCAATCATCTGCTGGGAGTTGGCCTTGCACAGACGGTCTGAGAATATGACACCGGTGGTTTGCGGGTGTTGTGCGGTGCCAGATTCAGTCGACTGCACACCAGACTGGAACAGAATTTTGCTGCCGGCCTGACCGGTTCCTTCAAGTATTTCGATCTTGACCGCAACGGTGAGCCAAACCGGCTTTCTGATTTCGATCTGGCCCTGGTACTTGGTCGCGATTACGCCGCTGCGCCAGCACAGCGCGAATGCTACGGCATGCTCGGTTATCGCCATTTCATGCTGAACGATGCGTCAGAAGGCAGCACCTCGCGGGTCGTCTATTCCGGCCCGGTTTTTGGCATCAGAGGCAGATTCTGATATGAGAAAGCTAAATAAAAAATTTGACGTAAAGCTTGCGATAACTGGTTTGTGTTTGCGGATGTTATACTTGCGACTGCATTTCTGGTTTAACAGATGTATTTTCAGGTGTTTCTTTTTTGATAGTGGTTGGCCAGTGATTTCTGCAGGACTTTTGAGAAGTTGATGTTGTTGGCTTCGGCAACAGTGTTCAGCAGGGTCTGTAGCCAATGATTTGAGAAACACTAGATCAGTCTAGTAATTTTACTAGACTGATCTAGCAAAAATTAGTATGCTTGTGGTATGGCTGTTAAATACGAACGTGCGTTTGTGGCGCGACTCGAAAAAAGGCTGCTGGCCGAAGAACCTCTGATTCAGGTTCTTGTCGGGCCCCGGCAGGTTGGCAAGACTACAGGGATAAAGCAGCTGCTCGAGCGATATGCTGCGCCCTTCCACTATGCCAGTGCTGACGATGTTCTCAACTCTGACAGCAGCTGGTTGCTCGAACAATGGCAGAAAGCCATTCTGATGGGAAAAGGCTCGTTGCTGGCAATCGACGAAGTGCAGAAGATTCCAAACTGGTCTGAAAGCCTGAAGGCACTCTGGGACAAAAATCCTTTCGAGCTGCGCGTCGTTGTGCTTGGATCAAGCGCTCTGCAGATTCAGAGCGGGCTGACCGAAAGCCTGGCCGGCCGTTTTGAACTGACCAGAATTCATCACTGGACCTTCGCAGAAATGCAGCAGGCGTTTGACTACGATCTCGAGCGATTCCTGCGCTATGGTGGCTACCCCGGTGCGGTGAGGTTTGAAGACGACTACGAACGCTGGTATGCCTATCTGAAAGATTCAATTGTCGAAGCGGTTATTGGCAAAGACATTCTGTTGAATCGAAAAGTAGGCAATCCCGCGCTTTTCCGGCAGGCGTTCAGTATTCTGTGCCATTACCCGGCCCGCGAAATCACCTATACAAAACTGCTGGGCCAGCTTCAGGACAAAGGAAACACCGATCTCGTAAAATACTACCTCGAACTCTACGCCGGCGCCTTTCTGGTGAATACTCTCGAAAAATATTCGAGCCGGCCATGGCGTACACGCTCATCCAGCCCCAAAATCATTGTTGCCTGCCCGGCGCTTTGCACAATGGCAGCCGGCTTGCCGGCATCTGCAGATTCGGAACAGCGCGGGCACATCTTCGAATCTGCCGTTGGTGCGCAGCTGCTGCAGCTGCCCGGCGAGGTCTTCTACTGGCGCGAAAGCAACGCCGAAGTCGATTTCGTCTACAGGCATCACGAAAAACTCTACGCGATCGAAGTTAAATCAGGCCGGAGTAAGTCGGCCAAAGGCTTGTCAGTCTTCATCGAGCGCTTTCCACAGGCTCGACCGGTCATTCTTACCTGCGAACTTTTTCCGGCTTTCTCAAAAGACCCTCAGCACTTTCTTAACCGGCTGTAACAATCACTTTGCGAACTTCAGAAACCGCTTTTCAGGCGTAAGGCGATCAGCCATTCTGAGCACAGGTCTTCGCCGGGTGGAACCTCAGGTAAAATCGACTTCTCGAGTGCCTGGTCGAGTTTTTCCTGCAGCAGCGGCCAGCGCGCGACAAAACGGCCTGAACTGGCCTCATTCAGGCTGCTTTTTTCGGAAGTGGCCGCGTAAATCTCTACCAGTTCGCTGATTTCTGCGAAGCCGTGTTCTGCCGCCGTTATGTTGACGTCACCGACGACTTCGCCGGTCAGCAGCAGGTGAATACCGGTCAGCGCAACCCGGTAGATATAAAGCATCGGCTTTATCGGGAAATTCCCGGCTTTCTCATATTCCTCACACTTTTTCTGAAAGAAACCGCGGTAATGATGATAGAAGCGCCGCGACAGATAATTGCTTTTCAGCTCCTGTAGCTGTTTCAGCTCTGTGGTTTCGAATAGCTGAAGCGGCGAGAAAATGCGCTCGAGCATGTTGCCGTTGCCTTTCAACAGCAGTCGCAAGACCTGCTCGATCTCGTTGCTGGTA
>JAKJFO010000212.1 GCA_022704885.1 Candidatus Rifleibacteriota bacterium
AGGTTTTTCAGTCCATCGACATAAAAAATTATTCCGGTATTGATATGGCCCCCCAGAAATATCTGGCGTGTAAAATGAAACCGGACGCCGCTCGAAAGAGGCGTCCGGCCCATTTTACCGCAAAGCGGGCTTAAAACAAAGATAAAATTCAGGCATACAGATCAATTGCCCTACCCAGCCCGGTTGCTTCAGATTCTGCAACCTTTGCGCCAACCGCTACTTTAACCATTTTTTCGGCAAGATCCATGGTCGCCTGCTGGTTAGCTTCGAGAATTTTCATCAATTCAGCTGTAGCTGCACCACTGACACCGCTGATTCCGGACAAAGCGATCACCTGCCTTTCTCAGTTAAACTGCCACGTTCAATCTCGGCCGCGGCGGCACCACCTGCGCTGAGGTCTGATGCTTCTGCATTGCCTGTTCCCAGGTGTTGCGCAGATTCTGCACCAGCGGCTTAATCTCGAGCATTGGCTTGACGTCTTTCTTGACATTGGCTTCACCGAGCTTTTCAAGAAAGAAGACATACAGACGTTCAAGGTTAACGGCAATTTCGCCGCCTTTTTCCTTGTCGAGGGCTGTCATCAGTTCGGCAAAAATGGCCTGAACCCGCAGCAGCAGATTGCTGATCTGTTCAAGGTTCTTCTCTTCAAAGGCAATTTCGGCCTGACTCATAAAACGCAGGGCACCGTCATAGAGCATAAGAATCAGGGTCTCAGGCGATGCCGTTTCGATCTGAGTCTTTCGATAAGCGGTATTCTGGGTGTATGGATTACTCATTACAATAACTCCCTCGAACCGTTTTCGACTTGTTTTGCCTGTTCAATTCTTCTACTGCCTTATCTAATAGCGGAATCTGGTATTCATGAAATCTTTCGAGCGCAGCAAAAAATTCGCTTATCTGCTGCATCCACTGCCCGACCGTTGTTGCCGCAGATGCTCTGAGGTTAACCACTTCCATGGTATGGCGGGTTATGTAGCGCGTCTGATGTATCGAAAACCACGGAAAAAGATCTTTATCGCTGCAGATCTGGTCATGCAGCTGCAGAACGTCAAAAAACTCGGCGCGCAGTCTGCCTTCGAGCCGGTCAGCGGGCATATCTGCCGAAGCGCTGATCAGTTTGCGGCACACAGACACAGCCCGGCGGGCCGCACTCTGGTTCTGGCTCATGGTTTTGCGAAACTGGCCAAGGCGATTGAGAAGTGCCTGAGTATCTGCTTTTACCGGCTTTTCCAGGGCCGATTTGAGTATTTCGGCAACCGGCGCGCTCTTGTGCGACCAGGTTTCGATTACCCGGGCAAGAGGCATCAGCTCAACATACTTATCAACAACACCACCCTCGGTCGCATTGATTACCTTTGCCTTCGTCTGGCGGAACTGGTCTTCGAACCAGTCTTTGTAGAGCTTCATGTTCTGGTCGGTAAAAAGAATCGAACCATCGGCGCGGCCAAATTTAACAGCACCGCGGGTATTGATATATTCGGCTGATTCATGTTCGATCGACGTGAACTGATGCACCTTTTCATAAAAGATGTCGTCGGAATACGAACCGCGGGCATGCAGGCGACCATCCTGAAACGACAGGTCGAGACCGACAAAAATAATCGGATCGGCCCCCATGCGGCGAACCAGGTCAAAAACCGTGGTGGCAATCGAACCCCAGCAGCCAAGGGTGCCGACGGGTTCGCGAAGATCTTTGCAGATCGGTTGCAGGCCACCGCCAAAAGTCATCAGCATCAGCGGCCCCTTGAAACTGGTAAAGATATCAGGGTGGGTCATCGGTTCTACGGCCAGAATCACGTCAGTTTCGTTCTCGACGCCGACAAAATCGAGCGAGTTTTCGTATGAGGGATCGGCAGCACAGACAATGTCGGGTTTGATGCCGTTTGCCACCAGCTGCCTGAGAGCCGTATCAACCGCAACAATCGGGAACTTGCCCTTAACCTGAGCCAGAAGGTGCATATTCCTGTCGAGCGACGGCCCGGCAGCGACAACTATGGCAGGTGTGCCGGCAAAACGGTCAAAAAGTCTTTCAACACCCGGCAGAGCAAAACCGGCAGCCAGATTGGCAAAATAGTTTGAATGAAACTCGAAACCCGCGTGCATGAGGGTTACCAGATTACCCTTCGACCGATTGCAAAGATAGCGGATCTTTTCGATAACCCGTTCAAAATACACCTTGAAACGGCCAACTGAAGGCGGGTGATCGATCAGAGCCAGGCGTTCCATGGCTGTCCAGTCGAGGCTGGCGCTCCAGAGGTCACCGACTTCATCAGCGGTCATGCCAACGACAAGGGCAACCCGCTGATCGAGAAGAAATCGGGTGAGATCACGGCTTTTCAGAGCCGAGATAAAAACTCCGGCATCCGGCTCGATGACAAAAAGCTGCGGGCCGTTAACTCTCTGTTTGAATTCTTTCAACAGCACTTCAGCCATGTAACCCAGACCAAACCCGAGCAACATTGCGTGCGTCTGCCCCTGAAAAGATGCCTGAACCTGCTTTTCAGCCTCTTTAACCGGGTCATAACGGCTGTGATATGAAACCAGCCTTTTATTTTCATCGCTGTAACTCAGGGTCGGCTGGCCGCTTTTCGCCGTTTCAACAGAATATGCTTCCTGACGCCAGGTTCTTGCAGCCGCAGACACCACCGAAAAAACATTGGGGTGGCGGCGGAGGGCGTTCAGATTTCTGTTGAACAGCTCTTCATTCATTTCAGCTGCTGCTCCCTAGAATGGTTTCGATCAGCTTGCGGGCATCAGAGAAAATTTCAGGAAATTCATATTCGAGGATGTCGGCGACACCAACCCAGTCTTCCGATTCCTGGGCCGATTTAACCGCAGCCATCTGTTCACCGATACGCCCGAGAAGACCCTGGCGCTCAGACTCGACCGATGACTCGGCCATATTGGCAGCAAAAGCCTTGTCAGCGTTATTGAGCATGGTAACCAGCCATTCAACGCCGTCGACAAACTCGATATAGTGATCCATGGCACTTTTAATTTTGCCGATGCGCAATTCGGAAGAAGCCTGTTGTGCAACCCCTTCAAGATGGGTAATTCCGGCATCGCCGTCTTCGAATGCCGCCTGAATCATCTCAACTGCTGAGACAGCGACAAGCTCAACCTTTGCGAAATCGACCACCTTGAGTTCGCCAATTTTATTGGTTTCGTCCGGGCTGTAGGAAGTGCCGTCAAGAAGCAGTTCAACGATAGATGCACCGCTGCCTTTAAGTGATTCTTCAACGGTCCTGACCAGCTGAAGCACGGTTACTTCAGCGTTGATACCCTCAACATCGAGGGAATTTCCATTAAGTAAAATTTCCAAAGTTAAACCTCGAACCTGTTTCTGGATTCTGCGTCTAGTTTACTTGCTTCCGGTTAATTGTGAAAGCTGATTTGTAAAAGCGGTAGCCTGAGACTGGTAGTTTGCCATGGCCGTTTCGAGAGTAGAAAACTGTTTAAGCAAAGCTTCTTCGCGGCTCTTCAGTCTCTCTTCCTGGGCGACAATCTGATTGTTGATCAGACTGATCTGCTTGTCCATTTCGCTGTTCGAAGCGACACCCGCGCGTCCGACTCTCTTGGTAAGAAGACCGTCAGACTTGGTGAATTCGTTGAGTGTTGCCTTGAGGCGTCGGGCAATACCCATTTTGTTGGTATCGGTTGAATCCTGGTTAAAAAGGGCTGCAACCTTGTCAGGGTTCTCGGCAAGAGCCTGTTCAAGCTTTTCTTTGTTGCTGATGTTGAGAGTACCGACCATGGTATCTTTATAATCCGAACCAACGGCACCCGTAGTTATGCCAAGGTCTGAGAGGCTGTCGAAAAGCTTGTCGACGCCCGGCACGATAGAAGACATGACCAGGCGCATCTGCGACCTTACCGATCTCAGAGTGTTATCGCCGGCCAGCAGACCAACCTTGAAGGCATCTTCGTAAGCTGTGAGATCCGCGTCACCGAGCGACTTGATTTCATCATCAGTCAGTGCGGTCAGTTCCCAGTTGCGTTCTTCTGTCAGTCTCGAATAAACGAGCTTGGTAACTTCGTTATAGGCATCAACAAAATCTGTTATCGCTTTCGAGGCGGTTTCGGTGTCGGCGTTGATGTTAACTACTGAACCGGAAGCACCGGTAACGTCGTAGAGGTCGAAAGTGACCCCTTCAACCGCATCAGCGATACTGTTACTCTGGCTGACCTGGTCAGCGCCACCATACACGCCATCGACGCTGTAAATCGCATTTTTGCCGACATTCTGAACCGCACCATTCAGGCCCATGGCGGAGAGAAAGTTGCTGCTGTCAGAGGCCGAACCGAGGGCAATCGCCCGGTTACCGGTTTCGGTCGAGGTGAGAATGAACTGGCCGTTGGTCTGGTCGTAATGGGCTTTAACCCCGACTTTGGTATTCGAATTGATTGAACTGATCAATGAATCGAGGGTCATTGACGATGTGCTGCCAATGTAAAACTGCACACCATTGATCGAAAAGGTGCCGGCAGTGACCGAATTGGCAAAACCGGCCTGATTCAGCGGCGAAGAAGTTTTGACTTCTGAAACCGGTCTTGAACTCGTAAGAGTCGAACCGGTATCGAGGCCACTTACCGGGCCACCGGCAAGCCCCAGGGCCGCGCCGAGGGTGCCGGCCGCATCCTGAATCTGAAGAGTGGCATCAGAGCCTTTCTCCTTGCCAACAATGTTCACTTTGCCGGTAGAAGCATCGTAATAAGCTTTGTCGACCCCTTCAACCTGAGAAATTCTGTCGAGAATATCCTGCAGAGTTTCGGTGCCGTCATAACTGATATCGCTGGCCTGACCATTTACCATTACCCGGAGTGTTCCGGCACCGACGCCAAATTCGCCGGCAATCGTGCCGGTTCTTGCCTGGGCCAGGGTCTTGCCGAGGTTGCCTGAACTGGCTAACTGTGCTGCCGATGCCTGGCTGCCGGCAATCATACCGGTCACCAGCAGAAAATTACTGGTATCCGTAGATGAGCCGACGCCGATCGGGTTGTTACTGCCATCTTTGCGGGTGAACGAAATCAGATCTTTCGCTGAATCGTAGGTGGCATTAATTTCGGTCTGAGCGGTTATGCGGGAGAGAACTCCCTGCAAATCGTCAGTCTGAGCGTTTATGTTGATCTGAACACCATCGATGGTTATTATGCCAGAGCTGATCGACTTTGAGAAAGTTTCGTTGATCAGCTTTTCGCCTTTGTCATTGGCAGAGGTTTTGCTGATTCCGCCAAAGAGGTCGGCTACCATGGTGCCTGTAACAGGATCAAGAGGATTATTACCATCACCATCTCTGATTTCAAAAGAAGTACCATCAACAGAACTGGTGTTCATAAGCCTGAGCTTGCCACTTGCCCCATCAAATCTGAATTCGACGAGCCTGTCGGCAGGGTTGCCGGTCGGCACGCCACCCTTAACCAGACTGCCTCTGGTGTCAATTTCTTTGTTGAGATGATCAATAAGGTCGGCAACCGTTGTGCCCGGCGCAACTGCCGAAATATCAAAAGTTTCGTAAGAAAGTGAGCCTCTTTTGATGCTAAAAACATCCTGAGTAATGCCAAGATCGGCAATGGTGGTGTTCAAACCTGATCTTATCGGCTTCAATACCGATTCTTTCACCGGCACGTCTTTGTTGAGATCGATCTGCCCATCGGCTTCGAACATCGACGAGATTATGTTTGAAGTGCCCGTATCAGCTATTTCAAGCTCAAGGCTGGGGTCGAGAAGGTTGAATTTAAGGCGGTTGTTTTTGTCGTCGAAAGCAACATTAACCTTGCCCTTCAGCTCGGGCTTGTTGTCAATACTGACATTCATCAGCGTTACCATGTCTCCGATACTGTTCGACCCGGTCACACCTGGCGAAAGAGTAAAGGTGCCCGAGCCGCCGCCGACGATTCGCACTTCAAGATTATCAGGGGTGACGCCGAGAGCATCGAGAGTTGTTGAGCTGCCACCAATTGCGTCAGCGGTCGCAAGATTGTGCCCGAGCTCGAGAGAGCCGGCCAGTTTGGCCTTTGAGGCCACGGTGGTAGAAGATGCCAGCTGTTTGACATGAACCGTATAACTGCCGATTGCCGCACTGGTAGATGCACGGGCATTAACAACACGCGGATCGCTGGCGTCGATTTTTTTCGAGTTGAAGGTTTTGCTGAAAGTAAGGTCGGTTGCTTTATTCTGCAGGTCGAAAAGCTTCAGGTTGATATCCTGAAGCATATCGCGCTGGTAGGTTATGGTATTGCGCTTTCTTTCAAGACTATACTTTGAAAAGCTTTCGGCCTTGATCAACTGGTCGATCAAAGACTGTGTATCGAGACCGCTCGAAAGCCCCCCAACCCAGTTTCTACTGATGCTGCTTACCATACTGTGCCTCCTGCCGAAAATCAGCGGCGCCGACTTTCTTTAAACAGTTTCCTTATGCCTTCTTGTCAAATATCAGGCCGAGGTAGTCGTCCATTTTTGCGACAAGATCAAGAACTTCTTCTGTCGGGATCTGGCGTATAACTTTATCCTGCACGATATCCACGACAGAAACCATTGTGCGATGCGTTTTATCATGAACCTGAAACCGCAGTGACCTGTCGAAAATCACCGCAGTCTTATTAAGCTTATCGACCGCCTCGCGTAATTCTTCCTCATTTTTCTCCTTGGTTTCCTTGGCGGCCTTCATTGCCTTGCCATCAGGAAGTTCGGTCTGCTCAGCCACAGGGTTTTCACCGGGACGGGTGCCGTTGGTGGCCGACGTCTGATTGGGCTGGGGTTCAAGAATTGGTTTGATGTTTCCGATTTCCATTATTTCCACACTCCTTTCTACATGATAGAGAAACAGTACATCAGACCTGAACCCTTGAATAAAGGTTCAGATCAGAGTCGTCATTTTTAAATTTCGGGTGATAAGGGTGCAGCATGTTTCCGGGGTTGCCGGCCACACAGGC
>JAKJFO010000213.1 GCA_022704885.1 Candidatus Rifleibacteriota bacterium
AGCCGCTTCCCGTCGATCAGCTCACCGAGGGTCACATCGGCTTTCGCGACAGCGTCGAACGTCTCGGGAACGAGACAGCACAGGTCGCGGCCCATGTCGACATACTGGGCACCCTGGCCCGGGAAGACGACGCCGAGCGGCGCGACGGCCGTTCCGGTCTCATACCATGCGCCGTCGGGCAGGGCGAACCGCTCGGGAATGGGCGTTGCGGACAGCTTCGCATCGGCCGCGGCTGCAAGGGCCGCTACATCGGTTTTCCCGGATTCGACGACGAACACGAGTCTGCATGCATGGGCGGCCTGGAAATCACGCCGCGACATCGCTGCGAGTTTCCGCAGTTCGGCCGAATCGAGAGGGGCCTTGAAGGGGGTGAGAGCGGTTCTGATGGCCGCCGGCGTGCCGCCGGACAGCGCAACGATCTCGACGCGGCCGTCCCAGTCGATTTCGCGCTTTGCCTGATCATACTCCTCGAGCACGACATGGTAGTTGCTGCCGCCGAACCCGAGCGCGCTGATTGCTGCCCGGCGCGGACAATCCGGCGAGGCGAACCAGGGCCGTTTCTCGAGAAGCAGGTAAAATGGGCTTTTCGTGTCTTTGAAAATCGCGGCTGGTTCCCTGACCTTGATCGTAGGCGGAAGGGTCTTGTTATACAGGGCCATCGCGGCCTTGATGAGGCCGGCCGAGCCTGCAGCGGCCTTCGTGTGGCCGATCATCGACTTGACCGAGCCGATTCCGCACCGCGGACGCCCGTCGACGGAGTCGCCGTACACACGCCTGAGCGCCTTCAGCTCGATCTCGTCGCCGACCTTGGTGCCGGTGCCGTGGGCTTCGACAAAGCCGATCGTCTCGGGGCCGAACCCCGCGTTTTCGTATGCCCGACGCAGGGCCTTTTCCTGGCCGGTGTCACTCGGGGCGTAAATCGATTTGCCGCGCCCGTCGCTCGACGTGCCGACGCCACGGATGAGGGCGTAGATCTTGTCTCCGTCAGCTTTCGCCTTGTCGAGCCGCTTGAGAATAACCATGCCGACGCCTTCGCCGAGGGTTGTACCGTCGGCGTCGGTGCTGAACGGCTTCGCATCGCCCGACGCCGAGAGCGCCGGGGTCTTGCTGAAGCACATATACATGAAAATGTCGTTGAACATGTCGACGCCGCCGGTGATCACCATGTCGGCGGCCCCTGAATGCAGCTCCATCGATGCCATGTGAAGCGCGCCGAGCGAGCTTCCGCACGCGGCATCGACGATACAGTTAGTGCCACTGAGATTCAGGCGGTTCGCGATGCGGCCTGCGGCGACGTTCCCGAGCAGGCCGGGGAACGAGTTTTCCTGCCACGGAACATACGCTTCGCCGATGTTCGCCATGACTTCATTGGCGATCTCGTCGTCGATACCGGCATCTTTGAGAGCCTTGCGCCAGACCGGGTGCCCAAGCCTGGCACCGAGCGGGATGACGAGCTGAAGCGTGCCGGTCAGGCCGAGAATGACGCTGACCCGGTTGCGGTCGAACTCCCGCTTCGGGCCGTACCCCGCGTCGATCATCGCGCCCTGGGCGACCACGAGGCCCATCAGTTGCGATGCGTCGGTCGCCTCGAGAGCTGCCGGGGAAACGCCGAACTCGACCGGATCGAACGTGATCGAGGGAACGAAGCCGCCCCGCTTCGAATATGTGCTGTCGGGCTTCTTCGGATCCTTGTCGTAGTAGTCTTCCGGCCGCCAGTGGGTGGAGGGAATGTCGGTTATGGCATCCACCTTGTTGCGGATGTTCGCCCAGTATTCGCGCAGAGACTGCGCCTTGGGGAACAGACAGCTCATTCCAATGATGGCCAGTGGTTCGTGCATCGGTTCGTTGCGTTTCATGACCTGCGATCGTCCTGTTCAGCAGATTCACGCCGGTGGCTTGAATCCCGGCGCGGGAATCGAAAAAATATCGGTCGTGCGCGGATCGCGACGGATGAACCCTCGCAAACCCGCTCCAGAAAAAGAACTAGCTCACGACACCGCGGTCGGAGCCCTTTCCGCGATCGTGGAATTCTATCACGCCTACGCCTCTTTGACGAGGGAAAATCTCAGCCCAAACTTGTTCTCTTCCGAAGGCGCTGGAACGAACTGCGAAGAAACAGAAACACAGAGGTTTTCCCCAGACGTCCCGAAAAGCTTCCCTCCTTCAATGACCTGTAGGCGCGGGTTCGAAACCTGCCCGTGCGTCGCGACATCGGATATCGGATGCGAACCTGCACGAGTATTTCAGGTTTCTCCGCGAGCTTGACATGAAGGATCCGTTACGAGTGCATATTCGCCGATGACACAGATGAAGAAGATGACGTGCGGATCAGTCAGACCACTGGATTCGGTCGATGGCAAAACCGTAATCGGTCGAGGTGTCGTTCGAGGTGAAAACCAGGCGGGCGGTTCCGGTCGGGATGACATCCGTCCAGAAGTCGGCGCGCTCGTCGTTGAAAAACTGCAGTTCGCGGCCAGCGCCATCTTCGATCATGAGCGCGTCGCTGAAATGCTCGATGCCGAGTCGCGCAAAGTGCAGCCGCATCTTCGTCGCCTCCGGGATCTCGATGTTCCATGTGAGCGAGGCGTTGTTCTTGTAGGGGTGCGTCGTCTCTATGACGCGGACCTCCTCGTGCCAACGGCTGAAATTCTCAACGGGAAGCCGCTTTCCCGGCTTGCCTGTCAGTGCGTTGACGAGGTTCATTCGCAGGCCGCCCCGCACCCAGAGTCCGAGACCGGCGATCTGGTCGGCGCTGTCGAGAAGCCGCGCCTTGACTTCTCGCCAGGTGAACTCGGGGTTCATGGCCCAGACCCAGCACGCAGCACCGGCTACGAGCGGGCAGGCCTGCGAGGTGCCAGAAAACGACCGATACAGGCTCTTCGGCATGAGGGAAAAAATGGTTTCGCCTGGCGCCGCGATTTCGACCATCGAACCGTAATTGCTGAACGTCGAAAAATCGCGGTTGTTCGTGGCGCCCACGACGAGCTGGTTCTCGACCCCGAAACACGAAGGGTAGTCACGGTCGTCCTCGAAATCCATGTTCTTGCGCGAGTTGCCGGACGCGCAGACGAACAGCGCTCCCTTCGACAGACAGTAGCGCACCGCATCGTGCATGGCTTGGGTATACGAAGGTGTGCCGTAGCTGTTGGAAAGCACCTTCGCACCGTTTTCCGCAGCGTATCTGATCGCTTCGGCAAACTTCTCTGACGACAGATAGTTGCCCAGCCCGAACACCTTCACCAGCATGATCTTGAGGCCGGGATACGCGCCCGCGATGCCCGCGCCGTTGTTGGAACGTGCGACGAGCAACCCTCCGACGTGCGTCCCATGATACTGATCCTCCTGTACGTCGGGAGAGTTCTTCATGAAGTTCCAGCCGTGAACGTCGTCGACAAGTCCGATAAACTTATCATCTGTCGTCAATCTTATCGCTGTCGCAGACAACCGAGATATCGGGCTGAACTACGTTAAAGACTTCTTCGTTGCGCGTGCCAAGCCGCGCCATACGCACATCGAAGGGTGCAGGGTAAACTTCACAGGTTTTGTTTCTGAAATACAGATTCAGCTCAGTCACAAGCTCAACCAGTAACTTCTGATGAATTGGTAATGGTGCCGGTGACATCGAGTATGTCTGACCTTCAATCAGCTCCCAGCGTTCTTCAGAATTCCATTTCAGATAATCGGCGTAGGAGAACTTTTTCTTAGCTTTTTTCGTGCGGCCCCGGCCATACTTCTTCCTCCAACTGCAATTAAGTTGATTATATCATAAAGACCGGTATGAGTTGTATTCTGCGCAGAAAAAAAACTCCCGGGCGCATGCCCCGGGAGTCGCTTTCAGCTTTTGTGGTCAGGGGTTCTCGCTGAGAATGACCCCGGCGTAATAAGGATAATTGGGCAATACACTCGCCCATTCCACGCTGCTGTATACCCAGTGATCGAAATACGGAAAATCGATTTCTGCGGGGTAGACGGCTTTGCTCGAAATTTCGATATTGTCAATAAATCCAGGCTTCGGGTTTCCCCAGACGAACTCCATTTTGGTCTCGTCGAAGACCTTTTTGTTGTCGCGGTCCAGAAAGCCGACAAAACCAACATTGTGGAACGATGCTCCGACTGTTCCCATCGCTTTATCTTCTAATTCGTAAGAAGCCCCTATGAGAGTTCTGGTATCGGCATCAACATTGATGGCAACCAGCAGGCCATCTATCAGAACTCTGGGGCTGTCACACACAACTGTCCCATTGTGGGTACCGACGCTGGTTTCGATAACAGTCCCATCGGTGTCTTTCTGCCTGTAGTAAGCAGTGCCGTTCATCGGCAGGCTGAAAATTATCTTCATGTATTTCA
This sequence comes from Candidatus Rifleibacteriota bacterium, assembly GCA_022704885.1. Next base: position 4,348 of record JAKJFO010000213.1, read on the forward strand.
TTTTGCCAAGTTTTTCAGCAAAAAGGTCGCCATACCAGCCGCCTTTGGTCTGCCAGCCATGTTCTATGTAAGAGTCGGGAGTTTTGGCGACGTCGTAGATAATCAGCGCCACGTCGGTAGTGTTGTAGATTGCTACGCCCCAGATCAGCGCTTTTTTCATCATGAATTTGGCCGCGGTCTTGAACCATGAATTCTTGAGTTCGCGTGCGAGCTTTGCGCCAAAGTACTTAGGTGCGAAATCCATGAGGACTTCGAAGCCCATCTTCCCGGTTGAGAACAGCAGTTCATCAGCCAGTTTGAGTGCGTCTCCAGATGAGTTTATGCTTGCCGTCGTTGCCTTGTTGATTATCTCGAGCAGGCCGCCACCGGTAGTTGCAAGCAGTTTGTAGCCGTCACTCAGCTCTTCGTAAGTCGAGGCTCCTGCACCGATTACGGTTCCGGCAAGAGTCATCAGGCCATCGAATACAGACAGATTCTTTTGTTTGGTGAACGTAGTCGTAAATTCGCCCGGGCCAAGATCCACGCTGACCTGCTTTTTTCGATCAGGCGGCCAGCTCCAGGTATAGCTGGTATGTGTCGAGCGCTCGAGCGTGAAATAATTGTTACCGGAAGGTGATTTTACCGTATAGTTGGGGAGTATGTCCTGGGTGATGCTGACGCTATAGTGGCAATACGACCGATTGGTGAGCAATACCGTCGAGTCACTGCGCGCACCATCGTCTTCGACATAAACTGCTTTGTCAGAAACTTCGCCGATGGCATCTCGCATAGAGGGGCGTCTGGATATTGCCAGGTTCATCGCAGTGGCAACGGATTTTGCTATCGTCTGCGAGCCACGGATTATTGTGTCGCTGAACAAAGCTTCTGAGCTCGGGTTTTGCAGAGCATATTCTACTGATCTCGCCAGAGCAGGCAGATTTGCGTGTTTGCGAACTTTTTCTCTTGCTGCAAGAAATTTGTCATATGGCAGGCTCCAGAAAACATTATCGAGCAAAACCAGAGCTTCTGCTGTCGAATCCGTGTCGATATACTGATCTTCAGGAACAAAGTTGGTGTCTTTGGGATGCCATATTTTAAGCAGTAGAGGATAAACTTCTTCGCTTCCAGAAAAGGGTTTTGTGCCAACTATGACAAGAGCGGGAGTTTCGCTGCCGATAATGGAGTTGGTCGTTACGTAGCCATCAGCTCCTGCTTCAGTTAAGCTTTCTGTGGTGAGCGAATGCAGGCTTCTTCTTGTGACTCCTGCATTTTCAGGCAGTCTGATAATAGCTTCAACCGTCAGACGAATAAGGCTTGCATTACCTGGAACTGGATTCTTCGCCATCCCTTTAGCTATGTCATCGAGGCTGCGCAGAGGAATATCTTCTTCGGGAATTTCATCCGGCTTGAGCAAAGTCATGGTGAATGGTGACAGATCTACAGTGCTTACAGTTGTCACATCAACTTCAACCGTTCGACTTGCCAGTCCTGGTTTTTCAAAGGTAAGAGTGATTCTTTCAGCTGGCAAATTTTCAAACTTGAAGTAGCCGAAGTCATTGCTCACCACTGTTTGGCCCAGTGCAGTGACTTTGACTCCAATTATCGCGGCAGCGTTTTCCTCCTTCGTTCCGCCAGTAACATCAATAATTCCATGTACGGCTTTTGAATTGACTGCGAGTGTAAGAGGGGTAGTCAGTTCGAATGTTTTGCCGATGGTGACAGTACATTCTGCCGAACCACGCATAACGCTTTCGCCAAATGGCGTAAAAGCGATTATTTTTATTCTGCCGGCTGGAATGTTATCTAACAGAAACTTTCCTGTAGCATCAGTTTCGACCTTTATGTCTGGATACTGTTCGCAAAAGACAGTGACGCCTTGTAACGGGCCATTTGCAGACAGGCTGCCTTTGACGGCTCCAGTGCTGGGAAGCGGCACCAGCTTTACCTCAAGCAGCAAAGCTTCCGGGTCTGAGATTTTAACGTTCTTCGTCAGTGATTCAAAGCCACTTTTTTCAAATTTAACCTGATATGCAATTGCAATGTCTACTAGATTTTCAACAGTAAACGAGCCATCTGCCGCCGATGTCGTTTCTTTGCCCCATACCGATATTTTTACGCCGGACAGGACTTCTGAAGTTTTACTATTGACGATGCGCCCGGCGAATACCTGTTTTGCTGCTTTAACTTCTATCAATACTGGTAGTTCGTTTGTTTTGGCGGCTTCGACAGTGACGTCTGCTGATCGCATTCTGAACAACTGGCCGTCGGTGGTTTTGTGCTCAGCGATCAAATTGACTTTGCCGGTGGGAATATTTTCTAACAGAAACTTGCCGGCGTTGTCGGCAAGGGTAGAGAGCGCGGGATTCTGTTCGACATAAACCTTAACTTCTTCTGATCCGGCTGCTTGCGAACGTACGCTGCCGCCACCGATAGAAATGGTGTTGTTAACAATCTGCCCAGTGATTGAACCTGTTTCTGCCGGCGGTAGC
>JAKJFO010000214.1 GCA_022704885.1 Candidatus Rifleibacteriota bacterium
GCGCAAACTTTGAAATTACGCCGTTCAAAACCAGTATAGAGAGCGAGCGCTGTGCCAAGACGTCCGCCGGCACCGATTATCGCTACCTTGCGCATCTTCTGCAGTCCAAGAATCTTGACGATGTGATCGCGCAGCTTCTTTACTGAATAGCCGACGCCGCGCTTGCCGAATTCGCCGAAATAGGCGAGATCTTTGCGCACCTGTGCCGGATTCAGCGCCAGTCGGCGGGCAAGATCATGCGAGGAGATTACCTTGACGCCATCACCGTCGAGTCCGTTGAGATAGCGCAGATAGATGGAAAGTCTTCTTATTGTCGCCTGTGGCGGGGCCAGTTTCTTGATCACCGGTTCATTTTTTTTCATTGCAAGCTTGTGTGAATTGTAGATTTACAATTACCACTTCCTATTTAGAATGTTTCTCTTTCATCACTGTTGAGCCGAGACGATTTAAGGGCGCAGCCGCAGAGAAATTCGCGGCAGGAAAGGCGGCTTTTGCCGGCGCGTTGCAGTTCAAGCAGGCGCAGGCTGCTGTTCTGGCCGCAGGCAACCTGAATACCGCTGCCGGGTTGCTGCTCGATCACTGTTCCGGGTTCTGCTGCTGTTTCTTTGCCCGGAGTCGCTCTGAAAACCTTGATTCTCTCGCCAGCGTCTTCGAACCATGCGCCAGGAGCCGGACACATTGCGCGCACGAGGTTTGCAATGCTGGAAGCCGGCTTGTACCAGTCGATTTTTGCCAGATCTGGTGTAATTTTGCCGGTGTAGGTTGCGGCTGAATGATCCTGGGGTATGGGCTCTATACAGCCGTCAGCATATTTCTTGAGGGTAGCTGCCAGCAGGTCGGCTCCCATCAGGCTCAGCCGATCATGCACGGCGGCAAAATCTTCTTCTGACGAAATCGGTGTGGTCTGCACGGCGAGAATGTCACCTTCGTCCATGCCTTTGCTCATGAGCATTATCGTGTTGCCGGTCTCGGTCAGGCCGTCGAGAATTGCCTGATGAATCGGTGAGGGGCCACGATAGGCCGGCAGGATCGAGGCGTGCAGGTTGACCGGTGCCAGTTTCGGAATGTCGAGAACGGCTTGCGGCAGAATCAGACCATAAGCGGCGACGACCAGAAAATCCGGGGCAAAGCTGCGCATGCGCTCGATCTCTTCAGGGGCATTGCGAAAGGTGGCCGGGGAGAAAACCTGAAGTCCATGTGATTCCGCAAAGATCTTGACCGGTGTTGGACTTGGCTTTTTTCCGCGTCCTTTTGGCCGGTCTGGCATGCAGTAAACTGCCAGCATTTCGAAGTCAGAATCCTGTGTCAGCTTTTCGAGGGCGGGCACCGCAAATTGCGGGCAGCCCATGAAAACCAGACGCAGGGGCATGTTTCTCATCAGAGGGGTGCCTCTTCTTCGTCATCATCATACAGCGATTCGCCGTTTTTGATCATTTCGAGTTCGTGTTTGATCTGCAGTTTGCGGGCCTTACTGATGCGGTCGATGAAGAGAACGCCATCGAGATGGTCGAGTTCATGCTGAATCGCGCGGGCAAGCAGGCCTTCTGCCTCTATTTCGTAGACTGACCCATCGATGTCGGTCGCCTCAGCCACGACTTTTTTGGCACGTTCGACTTTTTCGGTGAGTCCTGGCAATGACAGACAACCTTCGTCGCAGGTTTCCTTGCCCGAACTCTTGAGAATGCGTGGATTTATGAGAACCATCGGGTCGTCGCCAATGTCGATTACGGCGAGGCGGAGGTTCACACCCACCTGTGGTGCGGCCAGGCCAACACCTTTGGCTTCATTCATGGTTTCGAACATGTCGTCGACCAGGCGACGAATGTCGTCGTTAATTTCTGTGACCGGCTCAGATTCCGCTCGCAGCGGTTCTTCGCCATAGTGTAACACTCGATATTTCATGTTGACTCCAATGCTGCAATACAAAAAATTATGCCATGAGCATTATATCACAAAGTTTGCTCTGGCGCGATGTGATTGAAAAAACAGTGATCAGAGCATGAAGCAGGGGTTTATGTCTATGCTCAGGCGGGTGTCGCCAGGCTTTTTGAGCTGACGGCAGACTTCTTTTACCGTTCGTGTAAGCTGCTCGAAGTCGGGCATTTTGAGCAGCAGCTGAAAACGGTAGCGGTCGTTGATTTTCTCGATGGCGGCCGGTGCCGGACCCAGCAGCAGACTGGCATCGACTGCCGGGTGCGCGACAAAAAGGTCGTGCAGAGCTTTGGCCGTGTCTGCTGCCCGCTGTTTATCGGTTGCTGAAACAATGAAAGAGGCGAGTTCGATATATGGTGGAAACAGCGTTTCATGGCGCAGTTGCGCCTCTCTGGCGTAAAACCCGTGGTAATCTTCGGTCAGGGCGAATTGAATCGAGTGATGCTCCGGGTAGTAGGTTTGCAGAACGACCTCGCCAGGGCTGTCGCCACGCCCGGCGCGGCCGGAAACCTGTGCCAGCAGCGAGAAGTTTCGTTCAGAAGCGCGAAAGTCAGGCAGGCGCAGCAGGCTGTCGGCAGCGAGAATGCCTACCAGAGTGACGTTCGGAAAGTCAAGCCCCTTTGCCACCATCTGAGTGCCGACAAGAATGTCGATTTCGCCGCGGCCGAAGCGGTCAAGAATCTCTTCCATGCTGCCTTTTGTCGATACGCTGTCAGAGTCGAGGCGTTGAATGCGTGCTGTTGGAAAGTACCGCTGAGCCTCGCTTTCGACTCGCTGCGTGCCGGCGCCGAAAAATTTGATGGCGCGGCTGCCGCAGGCCGGGCAGATCTCGGGCACCGTTTGAATCTCGCTGCAGTAATGGCAGCGCATGATCTGGCTGCCGGTATGATAGACGAGCGAAACGTTGCATTTCGGGCATTCGACGGCCTTGCCACATTCGCGGCAGAAAACGAAACTGCTGTAGCCGCGGCGGTTGAGATAGAGTATCACCTGTTTGTGCGCTGCCAGGGTCTTTCTAATCGAATCACCAAGCTGCTGCGAAAAAATCGAACGATTCTTGCGGGCAACCAGCTCGTGGCGCATGTCGACAACCTTGACCAGAGGTGGTCGGCGATCGCTGACACGTGTATTCATTTCGACCAGCCGGCAGGCGCCGGTTGAACACTGATAAAATGAGTCTATTGTCGGAGTGGCAGAACCCATGACGAGCTGGGCGTTTTCGAGGCGACAGCGGTGATTCGCCACTTCACGCGCGTGATAACGCGGTGAATCGCCTTGCTTGAACGACGGTTCGCCCTCTTCGTCGAGAATGATCGTGCCGAGACGCGGTAATGGTGCGAATACGGCTGAACGGGCGCCGACCACGACCGGGCAGATGCCGCGCCTGATTTTTTCCCACTGGTCGAAGCGTTCGCCATCAGAAAGCTTGCTGTGCAGAATCGCAACCTGCGATTGAAAGCGGTCTGTAAAGCGCTTCATCATCTGAGGCGTCAGCGAAATTTCGGGCACCAGCACAATTGCAGTTTTGTTAAATCCAATTATATCTGCTACCCAGCGCAGATAGACCTCGGTTTTTCCTGAGCAGGTCACGCCACGTACCAGAACCGGCTTCTTATCAGTTGTATACGCGTCTTTTATTTCGGCGAGAACTTTCTGCTGGTCTGGCGACAGCTCTGGAGGCGTTTCGGCCGGGCGCCGGTAATAATCGGCATCGGCCACCTGGCGCATGACGCGTTCTTCGAGTTCGAGCAGCAGACCTTTCCTTTTGAGTTGATTGATCGGCGCACTGCTGATGTTGGCCGAGCGGCAGAGTTGGGCGACTGTCGGCGCCGAAGAGCATGCCAGAAGCGCCTGCACAGCCTGACGTTCTTTGGGCGTGAGTTTTTCGGGCTCAACCGCCATCTGCGGATTGAGTTTGAGAACCTTTATCAGTCTTGGCCCGGCATTGGTAGTGATGTTGTGCAGTATTTCGACGGCCCCGGAATCAAGCCAGTCTTTGATCTGCCCGGCAGCTTGTGGAAAAGCATCGATGAAGCTGCTGTATGGAACCTGATCTCGTTCGCGCAGCCATTGCAGCTCTGGTTCGGGCGAATCAGCGCACGCCCTGATCATGCGAACGATTTTTTGCTTGATGCCACCGGGAAGCATGGCGTGCAGCACTTCGCCGATATTGCAGGCACAGTCGTCTGCTGTGATTGCGGCAAGTTTGAGCATGGCTTCGCTGAAGAGAGGCAGCGGGTCGAGTACTTCGCCGAGTGCAACTGTTTTAAAAGCAGGCAGCGTCTGGTGGATATGCGTGATATATCCGATCAGACGCCGGTTCTGCACGGGAACGACGACACGGCAGCCGATCAGTGGAACTTCGCGGCCGGGTGGCAGGTGGTAGGTCAGGGTGCCTTCGCCAATCGGGTCCGGGAATGAGACCTCGACGTAAAAGGTCATGCGTGTTGCTCGCGATCGTGCCCGGTACGGTTGAGATGATTCACCAGCTGTGAGCTGAAACGGGCATAGCAGCACTGCCCGGTAACGTCAGGGATGACGCGGATTCCATGCTGGTCGGCAACATGCAGCGAATTGTTCTGACGTTGCACCAGAAGCAGGTTCTTTTCTGTTGCCAGCGAATCAAGGGTCAGCTCTGGTGCCACAAAAACGACATGCAGAGCTGATGTCTTGAGCTCTGAGCGGATTAGCATTTCTGGTTCGCTGAAGACGAGCCGGTTATCGGCGTCGAGCCGGGGACCGTCGTAGGCATTGATAACCAGATCGGCCTCGGCTGAAGATTCTGACTGACTGAGACCACAGGCCAGCAGCGCATGGTCGAAGCGGGCCAGCCAGGCAGGTCTGGTGTTGGCGATTACCTTGAGCTGCTCGGGAATCTGGTAGGCGAGCCAGAATGATTTTTTGCCATTTTTGCGGCGGTTGGCCAGCCAGGTAGTGCATTCGGCGAAAATTTTCTGAAAAAATGGCGAAAGCTGCTGTGGCTGTGTCGGCAATGCGCGAAAAATAAGGTGGGGATCACAATCATCGGTTTCTGCTGGAATATGTGCTGGTTCCTGAAGGAGCCAGAGTGTGGGGCTTTTTTGCACGATGAATTCGAGCACCGGATCAGACGTAAGCCTGGCCTGCAGCAATTGCTGGGTCAGACTGGCCGGCGACACTGCGATGGCGAGATCGAAAGTGGTCGCCGCAAAATACCAGCCGGGACGGTGTGCGGCGGTCAGGGCAGCGCTGCCACTGATCTGTCTGACAGCTGATTCGCTGACCCATTCGTCGCCGTTATCGATCAGTGCAACTTTTACTTCGCACCCGGCATGACAAAAAAGCATTGCCAGTTCGGTAGCCAAGCTGCTGGCAATGCCTTTTCCGAGGGCAAGTAAAACGCGGACTCTATTTTTCCTTGTCCTGGATTTCAACTTCAAGAGCTCCGGATGCGATTTCTTCCATGGCGATCTTGACGTAGTTTTCGTCGTATTCCTCGATCAGGCGTCTTTTGCCGTCTACCAGCATCTTGACGCGATTCGAGATGGCCATCACGGCATCATACTTGTTCGGAATCTTCTTCGTGATTTCAGTGCGTGAGCGGAATTTCATTCGTCAACCTCCGTTGCATCGAGTTCGGTAATTTCAATATCGTCATCATGGTTTTCACCATTTTCATGAGCGCCTTTTTTGCCGAGCATGCGGATTGCTGCGGTTTCCGGGTTGATCGCCGATAGAATCACGTGATTAGAATCGGTAACCACAATGGCGCGAGTTTTTCGCCCGTAAGTCGCATCGATAAGCCGCCCCTGTTCCTTGGCGTCTTCCTTGAGGCGCTTGATTGGCGCTGATCCGGGACTGACTATCGCGACCACGCGGTCTGCCACTACTACGTTGCCAAAGCCGATGTTCAGCAGAAGAGCTTTCATTCACTGCTCCTATTCAATGTTTTGTGCCTGTTCACGAATTTTTTCGATTTCGCATTTAATATCGATAGCCAGCTGGGAAATCGCGACATCGCTGATTTTGCTGCTGAGCGTGTTGGCTTCCCGGTTGAGCTCCTGAACGAGAAAGTCGAGTCGGCGCCCGACCGGTTTATCAGAACCGAGTATGTTTTCGAGTTCTTTAAGATGGCTGTTGAGGCGGGTGATCTCTTCGCTGACGTCGCTGCGGTCAGCCCATATGGCGATTTCGGTGGCCAGTCTGGATTCGTCGAAACCAGCTTTGCCGGCCAGTTCGGTGATGCGTTCAGTAAATCTGCTGATGAACTGCTGCTTGAATTCGGGCAACAGTTTTTCGATTTTGCTCAATGTTTCCTTCAGGCTGGTGCTGCGCTGGCGCATATCTTCAGCGAGATTGCTGCCTTCACGTTCTCTCGACTCGGCAAAATGTTCAAGAGCTTCAGCCAGAACCGGCTGAATTCGCTGCCACATTGCATCGTTATCGATCTGTTTCGAGTCGACCTTCATGACGCCTGGCAGGGCCAGCATGCCGTCAAATTCGAGAGGCAGAGTCTGTCCGCTTTCACGCGCGATTTCTTCGCGCAGATTGATGAGCTTGCTGAGCAGAGGGCGGTTGATGATGATTTCCTGGTTCGGGTTGTAATCAACGATTTCGAGGTGCAGGTAGACTTTGCCGCGGGAAATGCGGGTGCTGACCTGCTGCCTGATCAGGCCGTCGAGCCAGTTGTAGCCATAAGGCAGATGCAGATCTACCTGCAAAAAGCGATTGTTGACCGACTTGAGCTCGACGTTGATACGCCCAGACTCATCGGTAAAGGATGCGCGCCCGAAACCAGTAAGACTCGAAATCATAGTCCAGCATTATAACGTACAAATTTTTTTTTCTCAATAATTTTGCAAAGATAACTTCAATTTGCAGTCAGAAGAAGAATTATC
>JAKJFO010000215.1:0-6432 GCA_022704885.1 Candidatus Rifleibacteriota bacterium
CCGGCTTCCCAGCTGTCGTTGCTGAAAAAGTTGATGTCGTCGGGGCCTTTATGTACAACCTTGTCGGTGATCGCCGGGCCCTGACAGAACTTTTTGTTGCTGTCGGTAGAATCGAACATGCGATCTGGTTTCTCGGTGACTGGATTGATTTTGATCATTTCATAGGCACTGTAGAAAGTGCCTATTTCAGCGTGCGGATTGTTATCATAGACGCCAAAGGTGACTTTGACCTCTGTCAGAGGATCGCCGGTGGTCTGAATTATCGGAGTTTCGTTGCTGCCAGGCGCTTCGACAAATTTCGGCAGTGTGAAGTCGCGTGCCAGCACGCCGATGCTCTCTTTGCTGCCAACGAAGAATTCTTCGCCGGTGCTGTCGTCTCTCCAGCCCTGATTGATCAGAAAGTTGTTACTGGGTTCTGGTGAGTTGCCGGGCATCAGTCGCATGCGGCCAAGTATGTGGAAAGGCTTGTTGCCGTCTCCGTCATTGAGCGGAACTATACTGCTGAAGCGTCTTTCATCGGTTGCGCCATCGCCAAGGTCGTTGCTCAGCCAGCTGACGCGCGGATAGATAATTTCGACGTGCAGATTGAAAGTTTCAGGATCTTTGGGAGTGTTGATGACTTGAGTGAACTTGGACGAATCTATCGGGATTCTAACACTGAATTTGCGGTTGCCAAGGTCGGTTTTCTCGACACCTGATTCGTTGCAGGCGCCCTTCGCAATAAGAATGCCACGGGGGTGTCTGCCATCGGCACCAAGAGTGGCGGTTGGGGTTGCCATGTTGTATGGACCGGTGGGCTGCAGATAGAGACCCCACTGGATAAAACTCCAGTCTTTGGGTCTGAGGTCTCCTTCGACCGCGGTTCCGTTTTCGAATACAGGCTGGGCAACTGTCGATCTGCCGGGGTTATATTCGTCAGCTTTGATCTTGGTATTTATCTCAAGATGATTACCGGCAGAGTTGTAGTTTTTAACGTGGGCCGTTGTTCCCTCGTTAGTGAGATCGTCAACGATTGCCGGAGCAGCGTATGGCAGGCCCGGGAAATAATTTGGAATTTCGTTGTAAAGTCGTGCGTAATATCTGTAGTCCCAGGCGCCGATGCCATCGTAAGTTGCCAGTGCTGCGCCGACGTTGTCCTTGCGGTTGGCGTCACGTACAAACTGCGCATCGAAGGTAATTTCGATACCGCCGAGAGGCTTGTCTTCCTGGAAGTCGATCAATGATGGAACCGGTCCGTTGCCGCTGACCGTTGAGTTGGCGACACTGTGCAGGCGAGTTCTGACCGTCGGCTTGATCTGGATATTGGTGATATAGCTCGGACTCTTGTTTAGGTTGAGGCTCTCTGAGTAGACCTTGACTATGAATGGAGTTGTCGTGACAGGTTTACTGGTGTAGGTAAGCTCATGCGGGCGGATTGTGTTGTTAACACCGTTGAAATTGAAATGATTGTAGGTAACATCAGCCTGGATCAGGTAGTTGCCCGGGTGCGGGAAGGTGAAGCTGAGAGATTTGAACTCGCCGCTGCCGGTGACATTCGGAAAGGTTTCGATAACCGTGAAGTTGGCGGCAGAGGCGTCAGTTTCTTCGACGAGACTGATTTTCCAGGTTACTACTGTCTGGCGCTCGGTCGATTCAAACATGCTCGACGGGAAACCACTGGGCGAACCGTCGTTATTCTCGTCATGAACGTAGGTTCCGGCGATGTTTGGTGTTGCATTGAGCATTACGTTGCTGAGCACGGTCGCGCCAGTATTGGGGTTGACTATGTTGCCGATCGGTTTCAGGTCGTGCTTGACGCCGTTGATATAGGGCTTGTAGCCCTCGATCTTGAAATTCATCGTCTGATGTTCTTTGATGCTCTGAGCGGGAGTGTTCGACGTGTAGTCCAGATTGGGCAGCGTGCCGGCGCCGCCGTCATCGACACCGCCGATCGCAATTATGTTGAGCTTGTCGCTGCCCGGTATGTTGTCGGGAACCTTGGCAAGGTTGACCACCGCCAGTTCGCCGGCGAAGTTCGAATCACGGTCGCCTTCGGGTTCGATGCTCCAGGCAACATGCATCCAGCCGATGCTGCCGTCAGGCTTAACTTCAATCGAGCGTGTCCACAGATCGAAACCGGCCAGCACGCGGCCGCGGTCTTCTTCAGTACCGAGGGCGCCGGTGCCCTGCGGATAGCGCTTCACCGTCTTGTAGACATCCTGTTTGAGCGTAATTTCTTTAAAATCACCAGGTTGCTGGCTGCCTTCGGGTATTGGAGTCGGTTCGGAAGTATCGCCGCCGATCGGGGGCGGGCGCAGCCAGGTCGAGCTGATCTCAAAAAATTGTGCGTGGGCCGCCGGATTGTTGATGTTGACAACCATGTTCACCATCTCGTCGTCGATCGGGGTTTTTTCGGTGCGCAGTACGTAAAGATAACCATCGCCGTCGACGCCGATGTCATCTATCTTGCCTGACAACACGCCGAGTTCTTCGACTGCGGGGATGGCGTTCGCCATATAGTCGAGCTTTCTGATGTTGCCGGTATCTTCATAGTATTCGTAGGCCACGCCGCCGCGGCCCCACCATGAGTCCTGAACCACGAATTTATCGGCATCTGAGCCGTAGAGATAGTCCAGCCCGGTCGGGTTGGAAAAGTCTGAAGAAGCGCCCAGCGTCTTGAGATTTGCCGGTGTGACGCCGATGCTGGCCAGATAGCCACCGTTGACGATAATCGGAGCAAAGGTAGTTCCCTCGTTGTCGGTCGAAATCGACAGGGCTTCTGTCACTGTGCTGCCGGGTTTGACAGCTCGCAATGCGGCGTTGATTTCAGAGACGTTCGAGGTTTTTCTTATGCCCTGCGGATTGAAGCCATAGCGCGCACCTTTGGTCGAAGTAACCACGCGAACGGTAGAAAGCTGGGTCATGATGCTGTTCTGGCCGATAGAGCCACCGGGAATACAGTTGTCTCCGCAGTATTTACCATAAGCTTCGGTAACGTTAACGTCGATCGACGAAAGCATACCGGCACTCTGCAGCGATGGGGAAACCGTTGGCGGAGGCGGCGCGCTGTCGAGAGCGGCATAGAGGTCGAGCGATTTGGTGCGCTTTTTGTAAACGCGTTTGACGATACATGAAAAGAAGGTGTTCGGGCTCTGATGTCCGGCATCGCCGGCAGACCACAGAACGACCGGCTTCATGTTGCCGTTGAGGCCGATGGTGCCGTCAAGCGCTTCGCGCTTGAATTCAGGGTGGTTCTGAGTGCCGTAGGCATAGTAGGCAACGCCGGCCCAATGCGATGGCAGAATGACCTTGCGTGGATCGGTCGGATGGGCGAGGCCTGTTGTTGCCGAAAAGGTGCCTGGCCAGATCGGAGTTCCGAGTGTGCCACTGACACCGTTGAGGAAGCGAACTTCGGTCGGGCCGCCAAAGGTGACTGAATATGGATAGGTGATGCCATTGATGGTGGCGTTAATTTTCCAGTATGAGCCTGAGGAAGATGCGCTTGACCAGTGCGGGGTGCCGCTGCGCTTATATCCGCTGACACCGCCTTCGGGGTCGTTCGGCAGCATTACCTTGAGGTAGATCGGCGAATCATCTTCGAAACGCATGCCGGTCGGCAGCCAGCCAACTTCGGCATCAGCCCATTCCCCGGCCAGCGGGCCGGCAAGCAGAAATACCTGCTTGTGCTGGTTGGCCGAAAGGCCGCTGACTTTGCCGGGCATGCTGTTGAGGTTAAAGAGTTTATACGGATTCGCTCTGACACCAGCATCAGGAGTGTAATCGTTGAGACGATAGACGCCGTGCAGATCGAATTCGTTGCCGAGAAGGACGTAAGCCACGCCGTTCATACCGAGATCCTGGGCGTGGGCGATATTGCCGACGCACAGAATCATCATCAGGCACAGCCCCAGAATAATGTTCTTCTTCATAATAGCCTCCCCCGAGCTGATAACAGCGCTACAAAATTACTTGTCAGAACCAACCGTGCGGAAATATTCCTGAATGAAATCGCGATGAGACTTGCTGATCTCATGCTTCTGATAAATATAATCAACTACGGCCGGAGTCATGTTGACCCCGCCCTTGAGTACGAAACTGGCAAGGCGCGGATCTGTGCAGTTAACCAGATTGTTGTTCTTCAGATCGAGCCAGGCCTTGATGCCGGCTCCAACTGTGAGTTTGCCTTCCGGGTCTTCTGAGAGACGGTAATCAAGATCCTTGAAGAACTCAGGCATCGGGTTGGTGATCGTCGCCTGGTCAACGTTGCGCTCGAACGCAAACGAGCTGTTGAAGACGAAGGGAATCTTGTAAAACTTGGCAACCGCATCTATGGCCTCATACAGCTCGTCGAGAATCAGCGAGAAAACCTTGCGCGTTTCTTCGTGCGAGGCATGCTCGACGTAGGCTGAGTCCTGATTCAGTTTGGCAATGATGTTCTGCACCTTTTTTATCTCTGTTCGCAAAGCTCGCAGTTTGCGGGTAAATTCAAGGTCGACCGACTTCCTCTCTTCATTATACTTCTCCATGGAGATTTCGCCAGCCTTCGGACTTGCCTTTTTTTGATTTATGATATTCTGCAGCTGTTTTGTGTATTCGTTTTCTTCTTTTACCCGCTCTTCTTCGAGTTTCTTGAGCTCGCTCTGTGCCTTTTCCATCTCGGCTTTTATCTTTGCGGTGTTTTCCAGGCGGGCTTTGTCGGCGTCTCCCTTTAACGCGGTTATGCGGAAACGGCGTGGCGCGGCATCGAAATCTTTCATGAATGGGTGCAACAGCACTGCTTCAGCCAGATTGACATAACCGAACTGGAGCTGATCCTGAGCCGGCAACGCCGGACAGATATAGAGACCGGTCAATGCCACCAGAAAAATGAAAAGCCTTTTCCTTGAGAACATGTCTTACCATCCTCCGATACTGTTTCTTGGTTGTAAATCAACATTGGGTGTACCTACCGCCTGTTCAGAGCGTGAAGTCTCTCCGTTCGGAATTCGGCAGGTAATTCTTACCAGCAATGGACTGCGAAGACTGCCGGCTGTAGTAGGTTCGCAGGCTATCGACTCGACATCACGGGCGAGAACTGTTCGGAAAACATTGGCTCCGGCCGGCAGCGATGGGCGTGCCAACGTAGCAACCATATTGCCGGCAACCGTTTCCTGCCAGCGGCCGTAATGCAGCTCGCCGGTGTCGGCGAGCGAAATGACATGATAAATCAGCACGGCGTCGCGGTTGTCGGCTGCGGCAAAGCCGATTTTGGCGGGAGTCGATTCGGTGAGCGCAATCACCTTGGCTCCGGCATGGCCATTTCCGCTGACTCCGGCAGTCTGTGTCGCACACATCACGCCGTTGTAGTAATGCAGGCCAAAATCGGCGCCGGTGTTCTCGCTGATTTCGCCGGGAAAAGTTATGCTTGCCGGGTAAGTGCTTTTCTTGATGCTGGTGTTTATTTCGCGGCAGGCGAGTTTGAGCTTGTTTATCGTCTGCTGTGCCCACAAGGTGGTGTTGCTGAGTTTGCTGCCACCTCGATAGAGACTGAACAGGCCAACCATGAAAACCGCCAGGATTGCCGAGGCAATCGCGATCTCCATTATTGTCATACCTTTGCGTCTGTATTTGTCAGTCACGGTTGATCCTCATGGTCTTGCGAATTTCGTAGTCCCAGACTTCGCCGCGTGCCGTTTCTACCGAGCTTTCGACGACAATCTCGACTACCGCGGTATTGCTGACCTTGCTGATACCACCTCCAGTGGTTTCGGCGATTTCCTGAGCGGCTATGTTCAGGCTGGTAACGCCATATTCCGCGAGGTTGAAGGGTTCGCGCATGCGATTCTTGATTTCAGCCGGCAGCGGTTTCATCGAGAGCACTCCATTGGTCGAAACTCCATTGAAAACGCTGGCGTCAGATTTGATGTCGCTCATGAAAGTGTCGAGCCATCTGCGTTCAGTGCCGCCGCCGACCGAAAAGCCTGGTGTGAAAATACGGTTCGGGGTGAACTCGCCACTGCGGTAGAGGAAGATCGGACCTGGATTATAGCTCTTGATCGCGGCCTCGGGTGAATTCAGATCGGTGATCTGAGTGAAGTCGAAAAGAGGGTTGCGCCCCTGGGCCAGGCAGATGGCGTCGTAAAGCTCGCGATGCAGAAACTTGATTTTAAGCATGGCATGCTCGATACCGGCCCGTGCCGTAAAATGAGCCTGCAGCTGGGCGAAGCTGGTTACATTCGAGCGATTGTACTGCTGAGTGCTCTTGATCAGATAGGTGGCGACTATCCCCAGAGCTGTAGCGAATACCAGCACCAGCGGAATCGCCATTCCTGACCGTTTTGTCGTTTTCATTTGAGATTGGCCTTCATTGTGAAAATATCGATCGAGCGGTCATGCCCGCTTCGGTTCTGCCAGGAAACCCGCAACAGAATTTTCTTCATGACGCAGTGGTTGTTTGCATCGGGTCCGGGTGGG
>JAKJFO010000215.1:6511-6785 GCA_022704885.1 Candidatus Rifleibacteriota bacterium
GTTGTCGTCGGGTGGATCGTACGGCGACATCGCTCCGGCTGCCATGAAAGCATTGTCGTAAGTGTACCAGACATTCTGATTGTCGGCGTTGACCTGGTTCTCGTAGACCGGCCGTGGCAGATAGGTGAAAGAGAGCTCGTTGTTGGTATTGACGTTGTTTGAAACCGGTATCGGAAAAACATAAAGCTTGGTTTTGTATTGCAGACCCCGCTCGTCGACAATGATTCCGCGCGCGTAGCCGTCGGCGCTCGCATCGTTCCCAAGCAAGGTAAGA
>JAKJFO010000216.1 GCA_022704885.1 Candidatus Rifleibacteriota bacterium
ACTACCTCTGGTCGGGTATCTACACCGTCGAGCAGAACGAACTGGCGGTTAAAACGGTTTTTGGCCGCGCCCAGCGCGTCGAGGGCAAGACGATTCTGTCGCTGCCGGTTGCGATCAACCTGATCGACGAAGAGCGCGAACGCTACGCTTACCCGCAGGTGGTAGTCATCCCGCCGGGTGGCCCCTACTTCAAATTCCCCTGGGAAGAAGTCCACAAGGTGAACATCTCGACCCAGACACTCAACATGGCTCTCGACCCGGAAGACCCGGCCGCCAACCATGCCGGCCAGTATCTCGAAGCCGTTACCAAAGACCAGCTCAATACTGCGCTCAGCGGTCAGATTCGCTATCGAGTCACTGACCAGAATCTCTATGCTTATCTTTTCGGGGTTAAAAACCCGATTGTGCACGTCATGGCCTATTTCATTTCGGTTCTGCGCGAGCGTATCGCGAACTTCGAAGCTCAGAAGACCGAAGAAAACAGCGCAACAGCTGGTGTTTCCATCAATGATCTACGCAAAAACCTGCATGAAATCAATGAACACATGATGCGGGAATGCACCCAGTCAGCCGCCCGTTACGGCATCACTCTCGAAGCCTCGCTGATTACCAGCATCGACCCGCCAGACGAAGTCGAAAGTGCTCTCGCCGCCATTAACACTGCCCACAACGAAGTCTCTTCAGAAATCAGCCTGGCCCAGGCCTCTGCCGACCAGAAGATCGTGCAGTCACGCCGCGCCACCGAAATTGAAACCCTGCGCGCCAAGTCTGAAGTTGAACCTCTCAAGAGCACCGCAATTCAGCTGGCTGAACTTAAAAAGAACGGGCCAGATGTTCTGCGCGCCTACGTGCGCAATGTTAAGCTTGCTCTGTTCAACAAGGTCAGACAGGTAATCATGGAGGTGGAAAAATAATGGATCAGTTTTTTGTTGGCTTCATTTTCGCCTTCATCGGTTCGTATTTTTTCATTCCGCTGATTCTTGCCTTCATCCGCTTTCTTGGTTTATATGCCATCGTGCGAGAAGGCCAGTGCCATATCTACATGCTGTTCGGACAGGTTATCGGCGTTCTCAAAGAGCCCGGCCTATACTTTCTGCCCTGGAATCTCGGGCTGAAAGCACCGATCGTCCACATGCTCGGCTCATGCGAAGTTATCGACACCCGCCTCGACCAGGAATACCTGCGCAGTCAGCCGGTTAACTCAGAAGAAGGCGCACCGATGGGTATCGGCATCTGGTATGAAATGGTCGTCAACAACCCGGTTGCCTACCGCTTCAAAAACGCCGACCCGCGCAATTCTCTCTCGACAAACGTCAGAAGTGCTTCGGTTCGCTGCCTCAGCAACATGAAGCTTGCCGACATGCTTGAAGACCGCCATTCAATGAGTCAGAAAGTACGCCAGGAAGTATCGTCCCAGGCAGCTGAATGGGGTTACAAGGTAGGCTCTGTCTATATCCGCAAAGTGCATTTCCGCGATGCCAGAATGATCAGCCAGATTCAGGAAAAGGTCGTCAACCGGCTGCGCCAGGTCACTTCAGCCATCAAACAGGACGGCGCCAACCAGGTCAGCATCATAACCAGCACCGCCGAAAATCAGGCTGCCGCTGAATTCGCCAAGGCAGCCGCCGTACGTCCGAAAATCGTCGGTGAAGCCCTGCGGGAAATCTCGAAAGACCCCGAAATTTCTTCGGCACTCTTCGAAATTCTTGAAGCGCAGAAGCTCGCAGAAAGCAAAGCGCAGATCACCATGATTCCGTCCGGCACGCCGATGCTGCGCCAGATGCTCGCGGCCGAAGCCGCGGATGCACCGGTTCTGACTGGTGAACCGGTTCTTGAAAAGCCTCGTAAACAAATCAAGTAATACAAATACCCTCAGAGAAAAAGCCCGCTTACGCGGGCTTTTTCTATTGACTTAACCATAAGTCCTTTGTCACATAAGAATTAGGCGGTTCTTCGTCATTCCCCAATTTATGCCCGGAACTGGTACAGGCGGGAATCTCATCGTTAAGAGCTTAGATCCCTGCCTACGCAGGGATGACGCAAAATAGTTGAATTTATTTGAATTTGTGGTGTATCCGTCATTCCGGGCTTAGACCCGGAATCTATTGGTTTAGTGCGATTGCCCTGATTTCGGCACGGTTGATTTGACTTGATAGACGGTTTTGCATAGACTGCCTCAAGATTTAAAACATCTGAGGCTTTAACAGGAGTCATTATGAAAGTTTCCAGAATACTGCCCGGCTGCATTTTTGCCGCCGGTCTGCTTTTTGCTTTTCCCGCCGGCAGTTATGCCGTAGACCTTTCGGCCACCGAAATCACCAGCATTGAAGGCCGCGTCGAAGTCAGAAAGGGCGCCGAAGCCGCCTTTAAAAAGCTGCACAGCAATCTCAAGCTTGCAGGCGCCATGAAACGCCTCGATGGCGGTGACAAGGTGCGCACCCATACCGAAAGCTCGGCCGAAATGGCACTTAAAGAAACCTGCGTTCTCGCGGTGAAAGAACAGAGCATTTTTGAAGTTCCGAAAACCCTTGGCAAAGACGCTATTGCCGAGCTCAAAGCACAACAGGGCGCACTGCTGTTCAAGGTAATCAGCGGCAGCAATTTTCAGGTGCAGACCGCCGACGTCATCGCCGGCGTAAAAGGCACCCTGTTCGAACTCGATATCATCGATAACTTTGACTGCCTGCTCGAAACACCAGGCCTGCAGATTGGTACTCTCGCCCCGGGCGGCACAGTCGTCAACGTCTACAAAGGTGAAGTTGAGCTAACACACGCCCAGACTGGAAAAAAGCGCACCCTCAAAGAGGGTGAAGGCTTAGCCGCTCTCGGCAGCAAAATTCTGAATTTTGACAAAATTCTCGAAGACGGCTTCACACCTCTGCGAAAATTCGACCCAGCCACCCTGCTCGGTGAAAAGTTCGGTTCTGGCGCACTTGGCCTGCTGTCGACCAATCCGACCCTCAGCGGTCTGACCGAATTCGGCGGTTTTGGCGGTGTGACTACGAATCTCGGCGACAATCGCTTTACCGAAATGCTTTCCGGCCTCAGTGCTCCTCTGGTCGAAAAGCTTCAGGCGGCCAAAGAATATTCACGTGGTGCCGGTGAAGTTGTCGATTCAATCAAAGAGCTAGAACAGCTCGGGCGCGACCTCGTCGGTGAAAAATTCAATTTCGACTTCTCTGAATACAACCCCGAAACCCAGCCATTTACCGTTTCTGACCGCGGTTTTCGAGAAGTTTATCTCGGCGGCAATACGTTTGCAGCATGCCGGGCCGCCGCCGGCAGCCGTTCTGCCCGCGTCGAGCCCAACCGCGAAGGCCTGATGCTCAACGATGGCAATGGCATTTTCAAGGTGCGCAGATATAAAAATGTTTCGCCGGTCATCGAATTCCTTGCCACCTACCAGCATAACGGCAGCGATCTGGTCACCACGGTCAAGCCGGTCAAGGGCGAACTTTATGGCCGCCTCCCCGGCGATGTCAAATATTTCAAAATCCCCGAAGGTGAAATGTCTTATTCCTTCAACACCACTACCGGTCAGGGCCAATGGCTGCAGGCGACCGCCGGTGCCATTCCTGATGAACTCAAAGGGCACATTTTCAAAGTCGAAGAAAAAATCGCCCGCGAAAAGGGCGACCACGACCAGAAAAACACCGAAAAGAAAGTTGACGCGGTTAAAAAGGTCATAAAAAACCCGGGCAATCTGTTCAAGAAATTCCGCTTCTGATCGATGGCCGGGGCATTTAAAAACCAGGCTGGCAAGGGCACCAGCACCGGAAAAAGGGCCGTTTTCATTCCGATCATTATCGGTCTGCTCGCCCTGCTGCCTGTTTTCAACCAGACCCTGGTCTGGTTCGACCTTAAAATCAGCGATTTTCTCTTTTCTGCCCAGCCAATGCTGCAACAGCTGGCCGGCACAGGCTCAGATTCGCAACCGCCGGTTCTCGTTATCAACAAGGACCAGACCTTCTTTCAGCGATTCGGGCGCGACCCTGACCGCGCTGATTTTGCTGGTCTACTGCGCCTGCTTGCCGAAGAAGAGACCCGGGTCGCCGGCCTCGACTTTATCTACGACCAGCCAGCGACCGACGAAAAAGATGACGAACTCGCCACCGCCCTGGCTTCATACCCCTGGCCCTTTCTGGCTTCGCATTTTACCGGCCGCGGGGCTCACACTTTTGAAAAATTGCAGTTCGCCGACACCGGGGCCAGCCGGCCACCGATGCCTCTGCCTCTTTATCAGCCGCTGGCACGCCGGGCGGCCGGCACTGGCCTGATCAATGTTGCTGCCGACCTCGACGCGACTGTGCGCTTTGCTCCACTCGCCTTTTACCCTGCCGACAGCGAAGAATTCCTGCTCAGTCTCGGCGCCTCTGCATGGGTCGCCTCTCTTTTTGACGCCAGCATTAAGCCGGCCGAAAACGCAATTAAAAATCTGTTGCTGCAGACCGCACCCGACCAGCTCAGCCAGCTGCAGCCCGACCGCCTTCTGCTCAACCTGATTGCTTCAGCACCCTTCAGTTTCTCTTCAACCGGGCATGCTGGCATCGATCTCGCCATCCGTCGCCTCGAACTCAAACTGCTGGCACGGCAGACCGGCAGGCAGAAACCTGAAATGGCAGACAATCTGCTGCAGGCCGCAGCAGACATGCAGCTGCCGGCCAGCATTACCCGCACCTGGCTTAAGATGCCAGACAGGCCTTTGCCGCTGATCGGCAGTTACCAGCTGCCATGCCTGCGACTACCCTTTCGCAAAGCTATACCCCCGTTTACCGGCGATTGCATAGAGACCACGTCAATGGGCATGCTTCTCGAAACCGATGCCGACCGGGAGTCAACCCTGTTGAACCATCGCAATCTTCTGCAACTCGAAGGCCAGCCCCAGCAACGCAGAGTCAGACTTGCTCAACCGCAGGCAGTCGCCGGCAGTTCGACCTTTGCCGGCAAAGTTCTATCAGCCTCTGGCAAACCGGTGGCCGAAGCCGAAGTGCTGCTGCTCGATTTCGATTCAGGCTTCTGGGAACTCACAAAAACTGATTCGGCCGGCAATTACCAGCTTTCCGGCATACCGGCAGGCAGCTGCACCATTCAGATAACTGCCCACAACAGCTCCGGCTGGCAGCGCGGCACGATCAGAGCCCCCGCCACCGGTGCGCACACAAACCTGTCGGCTCTTGTTCTCGCCGATGCCGCTGCCCCGGTCAAATTCGACCCCACGCAGATTCCGTCAGCAACAGTAAAAATTGCCCTGTTTGGCGAACCTTTGCCAATGCTGGTCTCTGATGCCGAAGGCTGCCTGCCACTTTCAACCATGCCTGAAGGCTTCAGTATTTCAGCCCTCGACGAGGAAACCGACCTTGGGTTTGCATCGGGCACCCTCATAGATAATGCCGGCAACCCCTCGCCTGAACAGACGGTAGCTGTTCTCGGCCCTGAAAACAGCTGGACCCTGAGATTTCTGACTG
Source organism: Candidatus Rifleibacteriota bacterium (assembly GCA_022704885.1). The sequence goes on from JAKJFO010000216.1 coordinate 5,466, forward strand.
AAATTTCCTGGCCACTGCCCACAGCAGCAACCGAACCAGTTCTGCTGCCAACCGCCCTCGATGCCAGAATTGCCGTTTTTAGCACTACCGCCTCAGCGACTGCGCAAAAAACTGTAGATCTTGCCCTGTTGCCAGGTGTTGAAGCAGACACAGCACAGTTACCGGTTCTATCGCCGCTGCACAATGCCAGCATAACGCTCAGCTTTGATTACCCGGGTCTGCAACCGTTCAACCTGACATTGCTCGGAGAAACCGGAGCCAGAACCGATTTTAAAAGTGATCAGACCATAAGTGTGGCTTCGGGGAAATATCTGCTTCTTTATGAGCATAACGGCACCCGCAGCATCTTCAGAAACAACGCGATTCATCAGAAAACCGTATTTATTGGCAGTGCTCTGCCCTCAGACCAGGATTTTATAGTAACCCCGATCAACTTCATGGACAGAGCCTCACCAAGACTGCCCGGAGTTAATCTGCACGCCAATCTCTTTGCCGCTCTGTCCGAGAACCGCTTCTTATACCCGGTATTCTTTCATCACGATCGCCTGCCCACCGCATGGCCGCTGGCACAGACACTGCTGCTTCTGCCGGTGCTGCTGCTGATAAACCTGATCTTCATACGCCACGGTGCCACCTGGGGCGGCATCGCCACCGGCACCGTCTTTACCGCCTGGTTCGCAACCGGCACCCTGCTTTTTCTTAATTTGAGACTGCTGCCGATGTTTTTTCCGGGTCTGTTGCTCGTCAGCTTTGGTGTGGTGCGGGGCTATCTCGCCTGGGCAATCTCACGCCGTCAGGAACAGGAAACTCGCCAGACCTTCGGCCGCTTCATTTCATCAGCAGTCGTCGACGATATTCTCAAAAAGCCCGATGCGGTCAAACCAGGTGGCGAAAAGAAAGAACTCACGGTAATCTTCACCGATCTCGCCGGGTTCACGACGATCTCAGAAAAGCTCGCCCCCGAACAGCTGACCGAGCTGATGAACGAGTATCTCGACGAGATGACGCGCATTCTTTTTCAATACGGCGGCACCCTCGACAAATATATCGGTGACGCGATCATGGGCTTCTGGAACCACCCTGCCCCTCAACCCGACCATGCCCAGCGCGCCGTTGAATGTGCCATCGCCATGCAGAAAAAACTCGCCGAACTGCGCCGCAAATGGCTGCAGCAGGGCCTGCCACGCGTCGAGGTCAGAGCCGGCATCAATACCGCCGTGTGCATGGTTGGCTTTATCGGCAGCGAAATTCAAATGAACTTTACCTGCCTCGGCGAC
>JAKJFO010000217.1 GCA_022704885.1 Candidatus Rifleibacteriota bacterium
AGTAGCAGATCTGAGCCAGCAGGCGGGAAATATTTATTGAATTGGCAGAATTTAGATGCAGCGCCTGTTGCAGCTCGGCATCGACGAATGACTTTTTGACGAGCTCCTGGCAGGCATCAAAATCGGCGCTGACTGCGACAGTATGAATATTGCCGCCGAGAGTGCAGAAAAGTTTTTCCTGAAGCTGGCTGATTTTGCCTTCCGGGTAGAGGACAACGACTTTGATACCCGGCAGGCCGTAAAAAGCGTGTGCTACGGCTGCGCCAGTATCGCCCGAAGTTGCGGTCAGAATGGTGATCTGCTGCCCGGCCGCGAATTCGCGCAGGCACTGCGCCATGAAACGGGCGCCGAAATCTTTGAACGCCAGAGTAGGGCCATGAAAAAGTTCCAGTATACTGCGCCGCGCATCGACCCTGACCAGTTTGATCGGAAAATCGAAAGCTTTTTCGACCAGCCCTCTGGCCGCTTCACGACCGATTTCGCTGCCGATCCAGGCTTCGATAATGTGGCAGCTGCGTTCGACGAAAGGCAGCCGCAGCAGGCCGGTCAGGTCATTCATTCTCGGTATTTCTGTCGGAAAGAAAAGACCACGGTTCCGGCCCAGACCAAGTTTCACTGCTTCGGCAAAGGTTACCTGTTCATCGGGGTGCTGCAGGTTATAGAGTTTCATATTGCTAAAATATCCTGATTCATTTTATCGATGCGATATGCATTGGGTGCCGGTTTCTGAGATTCTGCAGACTTTAACAAAGCCGCCGGGTTCGCAGAGATAATGGTTGGCGAGCCATTCAGCTGCCAGATCGGCAGTCTCACGGCTGTTGCTTACGGCAAACATGGTCGGGCCACTGCCGGAAATACCGCTCGCAAGCACGCCAAGCTCGGCTAGAGCTTTTTTAGCCCTGTCATAGCCTGGAATATGTGGGCTGCGGTAAGGTTCGGCCACGACATCCTGCAGCAGAGACGCTGCGAGTTCAGCATCGTCAGTGTGTGAAGCGTGAATGAAGCCGCTGAGCAGGCGACCGTAGTTGATGAGATCGGCGCGGCTGTAGCTTTGTGGCAGAAGTGCGCGCATTTTTGCAGTTGAGAGTGAGATGCCGGGGTAGGCGACAACCCAGAACCAGTCGCAAAAAAATGGCAGGCTGACGCAGAAACTTTTTTTGCTCTGCAGCATGAGCTGCAGGCCGCCAAGAAAACAGGGTGCGACATTGTCGTAATGAATCGAACCGCTGACTTTCCCTTCGAATTCGCCCATCATCAGCATGAGCCTGTCGTTGTCGAAAGGCCGTTCGAAAAGCTGGTTAAGTGCGTAAAAAGCGGCTACCACCGAGCAGGCGCTCGAGCCGAGGCCACTGCCGACTGGCAGGTTCTTTTCGAGTTCAAGACTGACACCTGCGCTGCCGGCGGCGCCAAGGTGCTGTAGAAAGTGCCCGGCGCACTGATAGACTATGTTCTGTTGCGGGTCCTGTGGCAGTTTGTGCTGCCATGGGCCAGAGCAGGTGAGGCTGATACCATTCGCGGTGCGTTCGGCCTTCAGCCGGTCGCCGAGGCAGCTGCCATCAACCGGCACGACCGCGGCTCCGAGCAGATCGAAGCCAACGCCGAGATTGGCTATGGTAGCCGGCGCGTAAACCCTGATGCTCATACGACCGTCTCTCTGGTCCAGTTCAGGGTGCGCATGAGATCCGCGAAGACGCCGGCCGCCGTAACTTCGTTACCGGCTCCATAGCCGCGCAGCACAAACGGAATCGGCTGATAGTAACGGCTGTAAAAGGCAAGTGCGTTTTCGCCGCCCTTGACGCTGTACAGCGGGTCATCCGCACTTACTTCGCCAACTCTGACCCGGCAGACACCGGCATCGATCTCGCCGATGTAGCGTAAAACCTTGTTCTGGATACGGGCTGCTTCGACGCGAGCTTTGATTGCGGCATCGGCCTGCGGCAGACGGGTCATGAATTCATCAACACTGCCGCTTGCGTCAAAGCCTTCAGGCAGAGCGCCTTCGACCTTTATGTCTGAAAGTTCAAGGGTATAACCGGCTTCGCGAGCCAGAATCAGCACCTTTCTGGCGACATCCATGCCGCTGAGATCGTCGCGCGGGTCAGGTTCGGTAAAGTTGCGTTCGCGTGCGATACGCGTGGCTTCTGACATCGGGATACCTTCGTCGAGCTGGCCAAAAATGAACGACAGCGAACCAGAAAGAATACCGGTGAAGCGGAGCAGCTCATCGCCAGCATAGATAAGTTTTTTGAGGTTGTCGATAACCGGCAGACCGGCGCCAACCGTAGCTTCGTAAAGGAACTGCCGGCGCTGCCGCAGAGCAGTGGCACGCATGGCTGTATAGTAGGCGTAATCGCGGGTATTAGCCTTCTTATTGGGCGTTACCACGTGCAACCCGGCATTCATCGCGTCGATGTAGCTGTCGGCAACACGCTGACTGCTGGTGCAATCCATGAAAACAGGGTTTGACAGCTGCTGTTCGCTAGCCCAGGCAAACATTACGGCGAGGTCGCATTCCTGACCTTTTTCTTCGAGTTGCTGCTGCCAGTTTTCGAGGTCGATGCCGCGGGCATCGAGCAACATCTTTTTAGAATTTGCCATGGCGCAGGTTCTGATCGTGATGTTGTTTTTTTTGAGCATTTCTTTCTGGTGCTGCACCTGGCGCAGAAGGGCTTTGCCGATGTTGCCACAACCGACGAGAAACAGGTCGAGATACTGCTGCACGTCGAAAAAGATCTGATGGCAGCCAATAACAGCCTGTGCGGCTCTTTTCTGGTCGATAACCACCGAGATCGAGCGCTCGGAAGCACCCTGGGCGATCGCTATGATGTTGACGCCGGCCAGGGCAAGGGCCTTGAAAAACTTTGCTGCCAGGCCGCGACGGGTGCGCATGCCGTCGCCGATCAGTGAGACGATAGCGAGGCCATGCATCAGCGCGAATGGTTCGAGCAGGCCGGTATGCAGTTCGAGTTCGAACTCGGCGCTGAGGGCCTGTTCGGCTTTATCGGCACAATCAGAAGCAACGCAGAAACAGATGCTGTATTCTGACGAGCTTTGCGAGATCAGTGAAATTGAGACGCCGGCGCGAGATATGGCACCGAAAACGCGACTGGCCATGCCGACCATTCCCTTCATACCCGGCCCGGAAAGATTGAACATTGTCTGCTTCTCGAGGTGTGACACGGCTTTAACCTGCATTCCGGTGCGGTCGGTCTCGCTTGAAATCAGCGTGCCAGCAAAATCAGGGCGCAGGCTGTTTCTTATATAGCAGGGAATATGATACTGAGCGATTGGCACAATCGTCTTGGGGTGCAGCACTTTGGCGCCAAAATATGACATTTCCATGGCTTCCTGGTAGCTGAGCTGGGCAAGAAAGGCCGCATCTGGCACCAGACGAGGGTCAGCACTGAAAGCTCCATCGACATCGGTCCAGATTTCACAGCTGTCGGCGTTGATACAGGCGGCGAGAACGGCGGCCGAATAATCAGAGCCGTTGCGACCGAGTGTAACAACCTGACCATGCCGGTTAAATGCTGCAAAACCTGGCATTATCCAGATCTGTTTTTCATGCAGATTGATGCCTGAGAAAAGTTTTCTCCCATGATCGACGTTGACGAGTGCGTCAAGCGTCGGTCCGTATGCCGGAAAGAGTCTTGCAGGATCGAGTTGCGCGCATGTTCTGCCGCGGGCGATCATCAGCTGCTCCATCAGGGCGGCTGACATGTATTCACCACCGACGGCTACGGCTGCGGTAATGGTTTCACTGCACTCGCCAAGCAGAGCGACGCCATCTGCCTTGCGCCGCCAGAAACTGAGCTGGTTATTGAGAATGGCGGCAAGCAGCTGGTGCTGCTCTTCGTTGATTACTGAGTTGGCGGCTTCGAAAAGATTGCGCAGAAGAACTTCGATACGGTTGAGCACCTCTTCGTAGTTCTCGCCGCTGCGTGCCTTTTCCATCAGTTCGAGGAGACTGTTGGTTATGGTTGCTGGCGCTGAGAGCACAGCCGCGACTTTTTCGGTGTGAGCAGAGGCCAGAATGATGTCTGCCGCCTGGGAAAATCGTTCCCAGTTTCCGAGGGAGGTTCCGCCGAATTTCATGACCTTCATCTAGAGATTCTCCTTGCGCGACTATGATAGAGAGATAATGGTTTGATAAGATCAAGCAAATGCGCTTGCGATTACGATAACGATTACCGCTTTGCTGAGCACGATTTTAATGTGCATAGTATATTGTTTACAAGTGAATGGCGCAAGGCTTATAATCGGGCCGGTTAAACTCAATTCTGACAGTCGTGATGCCAGGAGAAAAAAATGAAATCAGACAAAAAAAAGAACGTTGATGATGCAGCAGACGAGATAAAAGGCCCGCAGAAATACGATCTGCAGGCGGCTCACCGCAAGGTCATGGCGGTAATGATAGGAATTTTCCTGGCAATGCTGGGAGTAATGATCGCCTGTTCAGACAAGGTAGAATTCGCCTCAACCGGCGGCATGTAATGAGGGTTTGGTAAAATAGAACCCTGGCTTTCTGAGGCTTGATCCCAGATAATTATGAAAAGTAACAATCGAACTCACTGAGGGCGAAAGGTTTAAGAGTTCTCGTGCTCGTTCGCGTAATCTTAATCGTAATCGATTTTGTTTTTCGATTACGATTACGAGCACCGCTTCGCTGAGCACGAATTTCGGGTATGGTTCAGTTTGAATTGTCATAGTCAGCCTGATTTGTGCAGTAAAATATGGGTCAGGATCTGACGTCGACAAAGTTGCCGGTGTTGAACATGGCCGGAGTTGAGATCATGTCGTAGAGCCTGAAAACCTGGCGGGAAAGAAAATTTTCGCCGCGCAGGCGCATGGTTTCTTCGGGTCGCTCAGTTTTCGCGGTCAGCGGTTGTTCGCGTTCACGGCGCAGCAGCGTTTCGCCGGCGGTTTCGGTTGGTTCGAGGCGCGCGATGGCCGGTTGAACACGATTTTCGCCTTCTGCCAGCGGGTTGACTTCGATCTGAGACGATGCATCCGGCAGGGCTGGCGGCTCAATCACAGAGCTTGGCGGTTCGGCAAAGAATTCAGCGCGCGCGAACTCGGCCTTTTCGTAGCCGACCGGCTGCAGGTAAGAGCCGGCATCAGGTTTGTAGGCGCGCAGGGCGAGGTTATACTCATAACGCGGCATGGCCTTAACCGCTTCAGTTGGCGTGGCCTCGGCGGTTGGCAGGGCTTCCGGCAGCGGGGCCGGCAGTTCGGCCGGCATCAACGGGTTGTCGCGTTCGGTTTCGGCGGCCAGCGGAGTTGCCGGGCGCAGGTTGGCATTGGCATCGGGCAGTTTGCGTTCGATCTGCGCCGGTTCGGCGACGGCAGAATCGAACAGCGGCGAACTTTCGCTGCGGTTGATTTCAGGCGTTATTGCAGCCAGTTGTGACGGAGGTGCAACTGTTGGCAGCATTTCGGTGTTGCTGACGTTCTGGATCGGGGCGGCAGCGCGTGGCCCGGCATAAGGGAAAGCCTGTTCGGCCAGCGGCAGATAAGAATCGGTGACTTCGGTTTTATCTATAGGAGTCGGTCGCAGTACAGAGACGACCGGCAGATCGTGTACCTGGCTCTTGAGTCTGGTCGGAACCTGGTTAAAGAAATCGATCTGATAAGAATACTGAATTCCTTTTACCGATATAGCCATATATTAATAATAACCCTTTTGGTGTATTCATGCCAGTAAAATCGGACTGGCAGTGTACATGAATTCTGCTGATATGTGCTGGATGACAGAAAACTGTCGATTACGACAACGACAACGATTAAGATCACGAAAAAGGGTCTGTGACCGCCCATAGCATTACAGATAATCAAGACGTCATGTCTGGTAATGAAGTTTATGTTTGCATCGTCGATTTTGCTTTACAGAAGAAGCGACTGATATTACCATATTGGCGGTTGAAACGGTGCTTCTCGCTTCGGGAGGTCGCGCTTCGACTTATGGGTCGGGGCCGCCTGACAGATTGGACTGCCGCGACCGGGCATGATCGATAAGGTGAACAGATGCCAAAGAAAAAGCCGGGTTACCCTCCAAGTAAAATAGTGAAGGTTAAGGAAGAGCTGCATGGAGTTCGCTGTGCTGACGAATTCCGCTGGCTCGAGGGCGATGCTGAAGGAAATACCACACCAGAAGTCGCCGAATGGACAGACCAGCAGAATGCTTTTACCAGGTCGATGCTTGATCGCCTGCCTGGTCGGCAGAAGCTCAAAGAACGGCTGACTCCATTACTTGAGCGCAGCAGCAACAGCCTTCCTGTCTATGCCGGCAATAGAATCTTTTATTTCAGACGTGAGGGAAACCGGGATCAGCCTTGCCTGTACATGGCCGAAGATGTCTGGGGCCGCGAAAAGGTAATAGTCGACCCGGAAAAGATAGACGCCAGCGGATTAACGACCATCGGCTGGTTTTCTGCTTCGCATGATGGTGAACTGCTCGCTTATGGCACCGCGCGCAGCGGCGACGAAAACTATCAGCTCAAAATCATGCGGGTTAAAGATGGCAGCCCTCTCAAAGACGAGATAAATAACCGTGTCATCAGCGTCTACTGGCTGGCAGACAACTCTGGCTTCATCTATTCACGCCTGTCTGACATCAAGAATCCCTATTCCCGCGAAATAAAGCTGCATTACCTCGGAGACAATCCCGAAGACGACCGGCTGATTTACGCGCAGTATAAAGAAGGCCCGCTGGCCACGACCTGGGGGCCGTTTGCATCGC
>JAKJFO010000218.1 GCA_022704885.1 Candidatus Rifleibacteriota bacterium
TTTAATGTGAACGTTTCCGAAATCATGCATAAAATCATCGGTATACCGATTTCCGAAATATGTCTCTCAGAAATTATTCAGGATCTCTTCAACGGTGCACGCCGACATAAGATAAAAATTCCCCCCGACTGTTATCTGATGGGAAAAGCCCTGCTGACAGTTGAAAGTGTGGCGCGTAATCTAAACCCCGATATGAATATCGAAACTGCCATAACCCCACACTTGAAGCGCCTCATGATCATGCGCAACACTCCCGCGCGGGTCGGCAAGCTTCTTTGGCGCCGACTGAGCGAAGCTGCGGATATCATGGGCGATCTGCCCGAACAGGCTTCTGAAATATTAGCCTTGATGCAGCACAGCAAGCTGACTTTACGGGTAGAAACAGTAGAACATGGCAGTACTATGATGCAAGTCGAGAGACTGATCGGTAAAATAATTGCGGCGATCATTGTTGCCGCGCTAGTCCTGAGCTCCGCCATGTTTATCACGTTCTCGAAGATTGATTACCTGATAATGGGAGTTCCTGCGCAACTGGTTCTAGGTGTCGCCGGCTATCTGGTTGCCGCACTTTTAGGTATACACATGGTCAGACAGGTTATTCGCCAGACCGATAGAAGCTGATGAACTACTGGAGGTACTTCTCAAGAATAGTGACAGTTACACTTGGGATTTTGGCACTTCATACGCACCAGCTTTATCGAAACCGAAAAGCGTCTCTGTCGATAACCATTGCGCCATAATCGGCTGTCACAACTGGGTCCTGACGCCCCTTATAATCACAGGGGCTTTTAAATTTTAGTCAGGATTACTTCGGCGAGAATGCTGATGTCTTTATACAAAGACGACGGCTAAAAAAGCCCGGCACAGGCAAAATCATAAACGCCCACCGTCAATGAAGATGAAGTCGACAACCTTGCCGGCAGCGGTAAATACCCGTACGCTGCGCCCTTCGAAAGCTTGCAGAATCGGACCGCCGAGTTTGCTTTGCGTCAATTGTTATCAGACAACCTTCGATCGATAATGTGTCGAGCAGTTTCGGAATTGCAGTTATAAGAAAGACCTGTTCTGGCGATTAAGAGCAAACAGTTGCACCTCATTCCAACCATCTGCAACGGAGATTACTGCGCAAATAGTCATGGCAATGATATCTGCAGCAAGATACAAGTTCATTAAAGAACAATCCCGATCAAAACTTACATAGATTTAAAAGCAAGTTTGCGTTTGCCGTGACGAATTCTCAGTGCTGGCAAGCAAAAATTGGCCAGGCCGATAATTGATGGGGCGGGAAAATCAAGATGTCGTATGGAAAGTGAAACGGCCTGCCAGTTTCATTGGCAGGCCGCTTTTTGCTTGTAAAAGCTGAAGTTTTAGCGGTGGCTGAAGGTCAGTAGTGCGTCTTCGGGAGACTCAACCTGCACCTGAGCTCTGAAATCACGGGCATCATTCACTTTTTTAGCCAGAGCTCTGGCTACCTGCTCGGCAGTCGCGCCTTTTGAGGTCATTACCGTGAAAATGCGGCGATTTTTCTTGCTGTAGTTGGTATTGCCAAAGGCATCGGTTGTCGGTGCCTTGTCGATATCGAGAGTGAACCGCACGCTTCGGGCGTAATCGCCAACCTGCATTCCCATGATGTCGTAAGCCGGTTCAGGACCATCGGCAATTCCTGTAATCTTAAGGCTGTTCATGCCGATTTCCAGCTCAAAGCCCTTGTCAGAAGCGCTGGCCTTGATTTCGATTTCAGTGGCGGAGCTTTCAGATCTTGCTGCAGCTGTGCCCATATAGAGAACGGGTTTGATTTCGGCAGGGTTACCACCGTTGATTGCCAGAAAATTATTGATTTCGGTATTTATTATCTCGATGTCTTGGCGCAGCTTTTTGCAGGCCTGGAGCCAGACATCGGGATCGGATGACCTGGAATTCCACATTTCAACTACCGCAGCTTTGCAGGCCGCTTTGAAATACTTGATAGAAAGACGAAGGCGCCAGGCAGGCATGCCAATGAGGCCACCGACACCAACTTTGGTGGAGGCAATTCCGGCGGCATTGCCGACTTCACTGAGGGCCTGAGCGGCATTCTTCCAGATTTCTCTGGCCTGATCCGGCTGAATTGTCGAAGGCATTTTTACCAGTGCAAGTTTTTCCTTTACCGGAACAAAGCCTTCCTGGATATGTTTGTGCCAGATGTTGTCGAGTGGCAACATTTCTGGAACGGTCCACAAGCGCAGTTCGGCAAAACCTTTGTCGGCAGCGGCGGCAAAGTCTTTGCAGAGAAACTCAAAAACCTTTTCGTTACCCGACTGGTCAGCATATTCATGTGATGCGATCTCAAGCCGCTTCATAAAGTATCTGGCGCTGAATTCAACACCGGTTGGTAATTTATTGGAATTTATGAATTCCGCCATTACCCTGCTGCCTTCAGCAGATCTTCTGGCAGCCGTTTTGTAAAGCTCATGATAACTGGCATTTTCGAGACCCTGCGGGCGAACTTCGGGAAATCCGGCCTTCGCTCCGAATGGCAGCAGTAACTCGCGAATTTCAGCAGTGCAGCTGGCAACTGCATTCTCTATCTTTTGTGCTTCCTTAAGATCAACAGCCTGAGCTATGCCGCCCATGAAAAGCGAACACAACATCAATACCCAGACAAAACGTATCCTCATAATTTCTCTCCACATCAAGATTCTATCAACAGACTATATCACACGCAGATTTCAAGGCAATCGAGCGATCAGAGAACGATCAGTATCAAGAGCGACTACAATCTCAGCAAGGCTTCTTCTGCAATAATTTTCAATCAGCGAAAATCAGCGGATCGATGCGGTAATATTTTTTGAGCTCTTCGAAAAGTTCCGGGTGCCTTTCCTGCATTTGCTCAGGCTTTTCAAAGAATGTTTCGGTCGCTACGGCAAAGAATTCTGCCGGATTGGTCGCACCATATTTATCCATGAGTGTTTTTTTGAAATTTTGCTTTCGCTTCTTCAATTCTTTGTATTCATGCCCCAGAACTCTCGCCCAGGAGGCATAGGAAGTTGAGCCATGCAAAACTGGAGCGCCGTTTCCGGCACCTGACTGCTGATCGAGTTGATGCGCGAATTCATGAAGAACAACGTCCTGGCCATCACTGGTATTTTTTATGCCGTGAAGAACGTCATCCCATGCCAGAATGACTTCTCCGGTCATCCAGGACTCGCCCAGTCTTACAGATTCTTCGACGGTTCCGTCTGGTTGCTGGCTTTTGGCAACATAGGTACTGGGATAAACCAGAATCACCTTTAAAAGATTGAAAAAGGAGCTTTCGTCATTCAGAAGCAGAAGCGATGCCTGGCCGCTGATAGTAAGTTTTATTTCATCGGTAATTTCCTGACCGGCGCAGCCTTCAAATCTGACTTCATCGAGAAAAACCAGAATTTTACCGTGCAGCATAGCCTTCAAATCAAGGTTTAGCCTTGAATAAAAAGGCAGGCGTTTTTCGAGAATCTCAACAAACGGAGCAGGAAAAGGCTCTTTTATGATTTTCTTGCGGCGAATATCCTTTTTGATGTCGGCATAGAATATCCAGACGATAAAAATAAGTCCGGCGCCGATTATGATATACAGGGGCAAGGTCATTTTCCCTCCAACAGAAACAAAAAAAGTCAATTCTGAAATTACGGAGAATCGGCATCCCAATCTCATCCATGAGAATTTGATAATCTTTCGGCCGAGTCGCAGTAAGGCATTATATCATATTTACAGATATTTCCCGGGCGTTTATCTTTGTGCTATCATGGTGCCGGATACTATGCCAGAAAAGTGTAGCCCTGCCTTTTCACAGTGCCGGTAAAGGCCCGAAGGAACCGCCCTGTATGCCTCCTCCGGCATCGAATTCTATGATTTTTGTAGCCGAGGCATTATAAGGAAAGGGCATAGAAGTAGCAGGTTCGACAGGCAAAGGTGCGCCATTGAGTAGCTCGAGCTCGCCCAAAGAAGCTGGGGATGCGCCATGTTCGATCTGCCACGATCTTAACAGAAGAGAAAGTATGGCAAGGTTGAGCAGCTGTTTTGCTTTTGAATCAAGTTGAATCAAGTCCGTAAGCTTTATCAAAGACTGCTCATAGTAGACATACCCTCTGATAAAATACGCATCAGGATAAAACAGATGAGGTAACAGCAGATTCATATTTAACCAGTAATAATCTCTGTATTCTTGCCATATTGCATCGAACAGCCTTGCCTCTGGTAAAGACTTTATAATCGGCATTCTAACAATATCAACTTTATCAGCACGCAGCTTATTGATAAACCGTCTGCTGCCGTGACTGGCAAGCGATTCCGTGAGACGACAGGGGTAAAGACTACGCCAGTTTTCCTGTATGATTTCGTTATTTATACCCTCTCTTGTCAAACAATCCGCCAGACTGGGTGTGTCTGAGGCCAGGCGCTGCAGTTTCTTGACCCAGTCGCGGATTTTTTGTGGCGGCATTTCAAGATCGTCGACGATCTCAAGAATGCCGTATCCGGCAATGATTCTTATGCTGTCAGCAACTGATCTGGCAAAGCTTTCTGCGATTGGATTCCCTTTCTCCAGCTGCAAAGCTACGACATAAATTCCGCACATGATGCCGAGAGCTGATGCATGATCACCTTCGCGCATAGCTTTGTGTGCCAGAGTGTAAGCGAACTTGCCGAAATTTCTGGCCAGATAGCAAACTTCCTCTGAATTTATGGTTCTCAATACCTGAGCGCGAATTTTTTCTATCGGTGTTTGCCCTGACTCAACAATTGCCTGTGATTCTTGAACAAATCTTTGCCGGAACGCCTTTTCGAAATCTGTCAGGCCGGCATCAGCAAGAATTTTGTAAACCGTATCCTGCTGCTCCTCTGGCAACAAACGCAAATCTGTCTGGATGGAACTAATAGTATACCGGTAGTCAATAACATCGAACTTTTCATTAAAGTTACGAAAATCGAAAGTCGCAAGGTCGAGTTCAGTAACTTTGCCATTTTGTTCAACCTGAAACGTCATGGATCCAATGATTGCCGGGTTTTTCCAGGGATGATGGAATTCAGCAGGCAGACCAGGATCGATGATGAAAAAATGATTCCACTGCCTTATCATCAGCCATATATGCCCGACATGAAGCATAACCAGCAGAATCATTACTGTCAAAAAAGCATAAAAGAAAAGAGATTTTCTTGTGTAATGTCGCTCTGAATCAGTCATATAAAAAAATTATTCAGCAAAACTCACTTTTCTGATGGCGTTTCATCGATCAGAGTTTCGACGGCATCACGCACATGCAGGGGGCTGAGCATGGCTGCGCCAATCTTGCCTTTCATAGCGGCACCCTTTATTTTTGTGTGCTTTTTGCTGTTGTCAGCCAGGGAAGCGGCTTCGGAAGCAAGGCGGTTGAACTCGAGAACACTCGCGTCGAAGCGACGGTAGAACATGTCGATCTGGGTGCTGGCGTGGCAGTTGCGGCAGCTCTGCTGCATGGCGAGACGCTTTTCGCCCCAGTCTTCGCGATGTTCGCTATGGATGGTCGCAAGATGCCATGACAGGCGTTCGCCCGGATTATGGGTCGCCGAGGCGATTCCGGTAGATGGTGCCAGATGACAGACAAAGCAGTCGGGACGTTTGAGATCTTCGTTGACCGGCTTGAAATCGGACTTATTGAGATCTGTTGCCGCGGCGGTAAGATGCCAGTCGTTGCCGTGGCGCGATGCTTTCCAGGCTTCGTAAGCCGGGCCGACGTCGCCATGATGGCATTTGCCGCAAGTTTCGGGGCTGCGGGCGCGGGCCATCGAGTCGTCGTGATGGCCGTGGCAGGCAGCGCAGTTGCCGCGGCTGCCGTCGGTATTTATGCGGCCGATGCCATGATTGGGCCAGGTATTGTCGAGCGCCTTGCCGCGCTGCATGCGCAGATCATTGCCGTGACAGATGGCGCAGCTCTGTTCGAACAGCGCCGGGGACTGCGTACGCAGAGGCACATTGCGAATCGTCTCAAAAGCCTCGGCATGGCGCGACTGCGCAAATGATTCATACTGGGCCGGGTGGCATTCAGCGCAGGTGCGCGGTGACACCGGCAGCTGCACGGAAAAGCTGAAGTGCCCGTTCTTTGCAGCCGTATCTTTCGGATCAGCCTTGTGACATTCGTAGCACCCCACCCCGTTCTTCGCGTGCGAGCTGGTTTCCCAGGTTTCGACGAGTTTTATCTGCCGGGGCGCATGACAGGCCAGACAGCGCGCGGTTTCATCAGAGGTCTGCGCGGTGGTAGTCGTGATCGGCTGCGCCGGCAGAACCAGCGCCAACGCCAGCAGCAGACACAGGCTGACTATACTTCTGAGCAGATATATCGAATTTATTCTCATAATTTCAGGCAAAGTCGAAGGGGTCAGTCAGTATTCTATCAGAGGGCAGGCCTTTGGCAACAAGTACTTTTTCAACAGCCTGCATCATCGGGCCCGGGCCGCAGACAAAGGCTGTCGCTGCGGAAACCGGCTCAATTTCATGTTTTTCGAGCAGCTCATGAATCATGCCGCGACTGCCTACCCAGCCTTCTTCGAGCATCGGGTTGGAAAGCGCCGGCAGATAGCTGAAAGCGGCATGCTGGCGCGCCAGCTCGCGAAAGTATTCTTCGCAATACAGATTTTTGCGACTGCGGGCGCCGTGAAACAGCCATACCGGCTGCGGAAAACCGATTTTGCTCAATTTCTCGACCATCGAGCGCAGAGGCGCCAGACCGACTC
>JAKJFO010000219.1 GCA_022704885.1 Candidatus Rifleibacteriota bacterium
AGAGATTTGAGGGCTGCCAGGTTCATTGAGTTGAGGGCTGCCAGCGCACGCTTTTCTTCTGCTTCAACCGTAATTATTATGGCTCTGACACTGGCAGATGGCTTTTCGGGGAATTCGGGGTGCTTCATTGCCTTGATATCTCCATCCTGCACGATCTGCCAGTCATTGCCGAGAAATAGAGCAGTGGTGCCTTCGATCCAGGCGCCATTGCTGTATCTGCTGTCTTCGATGCGATAGCAGACTGTGCCGTCGTTCAGTCTGGCTGTTTTGTGGTCAGTGCTGAAGTCTTTGTAGAAGCTGTTAACTGCAATACGCACTTTAAGACTGACATCGTGAGGAGTATGCTTTTCGGTCAGACTGTCAACCTGCTGCCCCATCTGCTTACCGCCTGCTTCCAGCTGTTTTGCCATGACCTCGGCTTCTTTCTGAAGTTTCTCAACTGTCGCAAAATCGCCGGCTTCGGCGGCTTTGCCAATTTTAGCGGCGAGTTCTTCAAAAGCTTTGGTGTCCATGCTGTTTGTCTGTTCCTGCAGTTTGGGCGCCAGAATTTCGAGTTCTTTGTCGAGCGCTGCTCTGGCCTCTTCAATCCGTTTGAAATCAGCCCAGCTGACGTTGAAATAGTGTACGAGCGGGTATTTTTCACTGTCTTCGGTTATACGGTCATTATTTTCTTCGCCTGACCGGCTTTCTTCATCCCAGGTGGCGTTTATTCCAGCTATTGCGCTTTCGCAGGCGCCAATTACCTCGTCGAAAAACTTCTTTTCGACATCAGTTTTAGGTCTGGTCGCCGAATCGGCAAACAAATTGACAGCAAAGAGCAGCGCCAGAAAAGTTACTGATAGTAGTTTCGCGGATTTCATAAGCTTTCCCACCTCAAGAAAATAATGACTTTTTTTCGTGACTAATGATGTCAATATTCCAGTCTGACGATAAAGTCAACTACTGAAGCGGGGGGGACTTAAGACAATTTTGATTGGCTGCAGGTGTTCAGGGAATTATCGCGACAGGGGTGCCGGTCGCTATGTTCCAGTATATTTCTTCAACGTGAATGTTGTGCAGGCCAATGCTGCCGTCGGTAGTCCAGTTGGTTTCGGCGCCAAAGCCGTGAATGCCAAGCGGGCCACCGAGTGCGGTGTCGGCAGGCGGCGGCAGCACCTGCTGCCAGGCAGCTTCGATTCTGGCTTCTTCACCTGGTTTTATGATTTGTTGCACTGCTCCACGCTTGGCATCGTCAGGAGAGGGGTAATTGATCTGCAGAAACAGGTGGTAGCGATGACCTTCGATTTTGTTGCAGATGTAATACTGACCCTCAGGGGTTTTCTGGTCGTTGCCACGCAACTTGATGCCAACTGGTGAACGCCCGAGGCTGACCGGGTATGATGCGACAATAATGTCATCAGAAAGCACCAGCATTTCGCGACTGCGCTTTCTGATGAGCAGTTGCGGGCGAAAATCTGTACGCTCTATTCCTGCCCGGTCAAGTTTTTCAGAAAAAGCGGCGAGAGCCCGTTCTTTCCCGTTTTTATCGAGTTGCTGATAAAGATCGGCGATGATGAAACTGCGTGCCGGAGTCAGCAGAACAGCTAAGATACAGATAATTGACAGAGTTGAAAAGGTGTAAAAGAAGTAGTCTCCAAGCAGTGTTACTGTTTGTCGCATGTTTCTTCTTTCGCTAAACCAGGTTTGCCAGCCATGCTACAACGAAATAGCGCAGGGTTCTGCTGATCCAGCTGGCCAATACTACTTTTGTAAGCGACATTTTATAGATGCCGCCAATCCAGCACACCGCCGAATAAGGAATCGGAGTGACGCCGGCGACGAATATGGCCAGTGCGCCATGATCACGGAACAAATCGCGCCCCATGCGCAACATTTTGGGTCCGAAGATCCTTCTGAAGCGCCAGGGACCGAAAAATCGACCGATGAAATAACCGCTGGCTCCGCCAAAGCCGCTGGAAAACCCAGCTATCAGAGAGGTTTTCCAGATGTTGGCGCCGCCGAATGCCGTTCCAAAAACAATTACATCTGCTGGAATCGGTTGAATAATTACGTCAGCTGCCCAGCAGAGAAGAAAGAGGGCGGGATACCCGAAGTTTTCTACGGCATCCTTCGCCATGAGCTTTATCGGCGCACGGTAATGCAGAAAAATGAAAAATACGCCTATCACTCCGAGCAGAAACGCAACGGCCGAGTAATGTGCTGATGCACTTAGGCTCAGCATCGATAAGATGCTGGGTTTTTCCTGTTTCTTAGGACTCATTATTCCACCAGTCGTGGCAGGTTAATTTTGTACTTACTTCGTGTGCTTTCGCTTAATTTATTAGCATAAATAAAAAAAAGCCTCCCAAAGGAGGCTTTTTTTATGCAAAACCTTGAATTAGAGCTCGGTGAGCAGCTTTCTTGCGTCTTCAACCAGAGATTTGGTTTTGATGTCGTTCGGTTTGTCGTTCGACATGAAAACGAGAACCGGGATGATCTTGCGCAGAACCGGTTTGAAATTTTCGGTTCCTTTGTCGTTTTTGTAGCGGTTGAGATATTTGACCAGTACGCTGGCCTTGGTTGTTAAATCCTGCTTGAGTTCGGCGATGATGATATCACAGAGGCTGTCTTGAACGAAAGCAAGAAACTTGTCATTCTTGAGATGTCTGAGGCCGACAACAGTTGCGGCAAAGCTGGTGCCTTCAGCGATATTGATGTTGATATGAGTAAGCAGGCGGCCTTTGTTGTCACGCAGAACGAGGCGGGTCTGGCCATTTTTCCAGTTTTCTACGGTGCCTTTGGCATGAGTCAGAAAGTGGCCCTTGGGGTCTCTGACGACCCATTTTGACTTGGCTCCCCATGATTCGAGGCGGCCATAGGCCCAATGGACAAATTTGCCTTTACTGTCGCGAACGACAAATTTGATGCCCTGGTTTTTCCAGGATTCGTATGCCTTGGATAAATTGGTTACGGTTTCAGTGGTTTCATCGGCTGCAAAAAGTGAACTGCCTGAGAACAGGACTGCTAATACGATCAAGAGAGCGAATAGCCTGTTGAAAAGCTTCATATGGTTCCTCCAGGGTGGTATAATAGAAAAATTATAACATATTACACGAAAGCCGCAACATAGTTTTGAAAAAATTAACCAGACAGGCAAGGAGTCTGCTATAATCTTGCCAGCAAACAAGCCACCACTGGAGACACAGATGCACAACGACGAACTCATGCAGGTCTTTAAGAAATTCAAGTCTGACAGTGAGATATTCCATGACCTGATGCGCTTCAAGGTTCGCGAACTGCTTTTGGTAGCAACCATTTTCGATGCTTTTTCACTCGAACAGGATGGCCTGCTGGCTGAAAAAATCTTTGGCGAGTATTTCAGTCTCAATCTGACCAGTGCGCCCCGCATATCGAGCGTCACCTCTGGCGACGAAGCTATAGAAATGCTGGAAAAGCGCAAGTTCGATCTGGTTGTCGTGCTCAGCCGCCTCAGCCGCACCGACACGATAAACTGCGGGCAGAGAATCAGAGAGCGCTGGCCCGATCTCCCGGTTCTGCTGCTTCTCAACGACAACACCGATCTTGAAGCTCTTGACACCCACAGCGACCTCTGGCTTCATTACGACAATGTGTTCGTCTGGAACGGCAATTCAGAGATCTTTCTGGCGATGATCAAATATATCGAAGATCGCCGCAATGCTGACAAAGACACAGCTATAGCCCAGGTTCGCATCATTCTGCTCGTCGAAGACTCGATACGCTATTATTCCCGCTATCTGCCGCATCTTTATTCAGAGCTGATCAGACAGACAACCAAGCTTGTCGAAGAAGAACTGCAGGAAGAAACCAAGAAGGTTCTGAGAATGCGCTGCCGGCCCAAAATCATTCTGGCGACCAGTTATGAAGAGGCAATGAAGCAGTATGAGCATTTCGAAGATTATCTGCTCTGTGTCATCTCAGACGTAAAATACAAAAAAGATGGCGTTCTCGATGACAAAGCCGGTCTGAAACTTGCTAAAAAGCTCAAGGAACTTTCACCCGACCTGCCGATTCTGCTGCAGTCATCAGAACCCGAGATCGAAGCGGCCGCCAACCGCCTCGGCGCTGCTTTTGTGCACAAAGAATCGCAGTTTCTTTCCAAACGGCTCTCAAAGTTCTTCTATCGCAATCTTGGCTTCGGCGACTTCGTCTTCAGAAATGCGCAGGGCCAGGAAATCACCAGAGCACGCACCATGAGCGACTTTCGCAACTGTCTGCGCATCGTTCCGGCAGAGTCGATCGAGTATCACGCCAGCCGTAACAATTTTTCGACCTGGCTGCTGGCGCGCGGAGAAGTGCAGATTGCCAAAGTTGTGTCTCGTATTCATGTTGCCGAATTCGACGAAGTAGAGTCTCTGCGCGATTTTCTGATCAATATGGGCAACTGGGTCTTCAGAATGAAGACACGTGGCAAGGTTATCTCTTTCGACAAGTCTTTCATCGGCGACAACCGGCACCATATCTGCAAACTGGCTGAAGGTGCCATCGGCGGCAAGGGCCGCGGCATCGCCTTCATGAACTATCTGCTCTACAACTCGTCGATGCTCGAATCAGTTTCTGATATTGTCATTCGTATCCCTGAAACCTTCATCATCGGGGTTGATGAATTCACCAATTTCATCACGACCAATGATCTCGCCGATTTTGTGTCGTCAGAGCGTGATTATGCTACGATCAAGCGCCGTTTTGTCGAAAGCCGGCTGTCCGAGAAGATTCTCAACCGTCTGCGCATAGTGCTGCAGAAGGTAACATACCCCCTTGCTGTGCGTTCTTCAGGCGTTCTCGAAGATTCGGTGTCGCATTCGATGTCGGGTCTGTATGAGACCTTTTTTGTGCCAAACAATCACCCTGATTCAGAAGTGCGCCTGCGCCAGCTCGAAGAAGCGATCAAGCTGGTCTATGCCTCAGTTTATTCAAAAGAGGCGCGTGAATACTTTGATGCGATCAATTACAACATCGAAGAAGAAAAAATGGCTGTAGTCATCCAACAGATAGTCGGGCGTCGGCATGGCCATAAATTCTACCCGCTGATTTCCGGGGTAGGGCAGTCCTATAACTATTACCCCTTTTCATACATCCAGCCCGAAGACGGCGTTGGCATGATCGTACTCGGCCTTGGTCGCAACGTGGTTGGCGGCGAGCGCTCTTTCAGGTTCTGTCCGACTTACCCGCAACTTGAGATTCTGACTCCAGAAGAGCTGGTGAAGAACTCACAGCGCCGCTTCACCGTGCTCGATCTCGAAAAAAACACGGTCGATCTGTTCAATGGTGAAGATGCGACGCTGGTCAAGCTTGAAATTTCAGTTGCCGAAGCCGACGGAACCCTGAAAGAAGTTGCCTCCACCTGGAACCACCTTGACCAGCGTCTTGAAGTCGGCATAGAAAGCCGTGGGCCGAGAGTCATTAATTTCGCGAACATTCTGCAGTATGAGTCTATGCCACTGGCCAGAACGATAAAACATATTCTCAATGTCGCCGAAGAAGCTCTTGAAACTCCTGTAGAAATTGAGTTCGCACTCGATGTCGATTCTGAAAACCTTGACAAGCCGGTATTTTACCTGTTGCAGCTCAAGCACATGCTGCGTGAAAGCGAAGATTACAACATTGACAAAGCTGGCATCGACAAAAGCAAACTCATGCTCTATGCCGACTCTGGCATGGGTAATGGGCGCATCGATGAAATCAGCGACATCATCTGGATCGATCCGGATATTTTTGACAAATCACAGACTGAAGACATGGCACGTGAGGTCGAAGCTTTCAATCTCGAGCTCAAGGAATCAGGCCGCAGATACATCCTGCTCGGCCCCGGCCGCTGGGGCACGCGTGACCGCTGGCTCGGCATTCCTGTTACCTGGCCGCAGACATCGTTTGCCAGGGTCATTGTCGAATATTCGCTCGAAGGCTTCAGAGTCGATGCCTCGATGGGGTCACATTTTTTTCATAATGTAACCACCATGGGTATCGGCTATTTCTCAGTGCGTCAGGACTCCGGCGAGGGCTTCATCGACTGGAACTGGCTGCGTAATCAGCCGGTGATAAGCCGCCGCAAGTATTTCACTCACACCCGTCTGCCGCACAAACTTGGCGTAGTGATGGACGGACGTCAGGGCATATTCCTCGTCTATCAGAATCTCGAAGATTCGATAGTACTCGAGTCGGGCGAAGTCGAGATCGACCACGCCTACGGCTCATTCAGCTGAGTTTATCATCATGGATCAGACACAGATCATTATAATTGCAGCCATTATCATTTTCTTTCTTCTCAAACGACTGGGCCAGGTCAGCCCAAAGAAGGCGCGCGAACTCAAGGCGGCCGGTGCCGTCATCATCGATGTCCGCACGACTGAGGAATTTGCCGGCGGCCTGATCGCCAGCAGCCGGTTCTGATCTATTGTCTGAGCGGCACCCGTTCGGCTCTGGCCCGGCGCATACTGCTCAGCAAAAATTACTGCGAAATTCACAACCTCGGCTCGATTTATCGCGCCAGAAGTATTCTTACCGGGCATTAAAAGATAAGACATGGACAGCGGCATTCTCGAAAACCGATACGAATTCACCAGAGATGGCAAGGCAATCATCGATATCAGCGTTGAATCGATGAATGACCTGTTCAACAGCTTCGACAAGAAAGCTTCTTTTGTAAAGCGCGAACTCGACCAGGATTTCGTCGATTACATCATCGACAGCGTTAAA
>JAKJFO010000021.1 GCA_022704885.1 Candidatus Rifleibacteriota bacterium
AGAGCTTTATGCATTTCCTGCGTCAGATGAGAGTTGATATTCCAGACCAGCTACGCAGACCAGCGGCAAAATAATGAATAAGACAGATCAACTGCGTGGGCTGGCGGGTGAATTTCTTGCCAGGTTTTCGCCCGATATGCTCAAGCAGGTAGATTACCTGTTTGAGCATCTCAAATCAGACACGGCCAGCAAGCTCGAAGTCAATTTCGGTCTCGCCATGCCGCCTGAAATGAGACAACGGGTGCTCTACAGCATCGGCATCGAAGATGCCGCCGCCCCCCCGGTTGCCGACCGCTATGTTCCTTATCTGTTGATCCTGAAAAAACTGCTCGACCAGGTTGGCGATAACCTCCAGGCCATCCGCCAGGAAGAAATCGCCGGCCTGATCTGGCAGGAAGGCCGACGCATGCGGCTTTTTGAATATGAGATACAACAGCTCATCGATATTTTTCCTGCCTGGCTGGCTGGCATATCACGTAAATACGTCGTTGAGATTTCACCAGCCAGCATCTGCAAAGTCGATGCTGGCGAAAGTGAAAGCGACGATGGCAGCGAAATCGCTTTCAACGGCATTGTTGGGCAATCTGAAACCATGCGTTCGATGTTCGCCTGTCTCAAAAAAATCAGCGCCAGCAATCTGTCGATCCTGATTCAGGGCGAAAGCGGTACCGGCAAAGAACTTGTTGCACATGCGATTCATTCGCTGTCAGATCGCGCCTCACACAGCTTCATTCCAGTTAACTGCGGCGCCCTGCCAGACAGCATCATCGAAAGCGAATTGTTTGGTTATGAAAAGGGTGCTTTTACCGGCGCCGAGAACCAGAAAAAAGGCTATTTTGAAATCGCCGACCAGGGAACTATTTTTCTCGATGAAATCACCGAAACTTCACTGCCGACACAGGTTAAGCTGCTGCGCGTACTGCAGGAAAAGCAGTTCTACCGGGTTGGCGGCACGAAACCAGTCTCAGCGAACTGCCGCATCATAGCTGCTACCAATCGTGACATTCTCGAAATGGCCAAAGACGGAAGCTTTCGTCACGATCTCTATTACCGCGTAAATGAAATGACTATCGCCCTGCCTCCGCTGCGCGAACGCAAAGAAGACCTGCAGCTTCTGGTGAAACATTTCCTGAAAAAATTTGCCGAGCAGAATAATTGCCCGACACCGGAAGTTACAAAAGAGTCATGGCAGTTGATCAAAAACTACAGCTGGCCCGGCAACATTCGCGAACTCGAGAACGCTCTCAAACGAGCGGTAGTTCTGGCTGACGAACAGATACTGCCCGAACACTTCCCGCCAGTCATGCTCGACCAGGCCGGCAGAAATGCGACATTACAGGCCGCCACCGGCGAGGGAACCTATGAATCGCTTATGGAGTCGGCTGAACGAGAAATACTGATCGGCCAGCTGAAAAAGCACGGCAACAACGTGTCAAAAACCGCCGACGCGCTCGCGATATCACGCCGCACTCTGCAACGCCGCCTTAAACATCTCGGCATCGAAAAAGACTAGAACTTAGCTTCGACCAGGGTTGAACAGCCGTAGACCAGATTTAAAACTTCTTTCATATTGCGGCAGGTAAATTCGAAGCTTGTGCTGTCGACACGCTTACAGCCAGGAATCCATTCGATCCGCGACGAAAGGCACACATCGAGAACCTTTACTCCGAGCTGAATAGCGCCAGAGATCTGCGCCGGCTCGATACTGTCGACAAGCTTCATTGCACGCTTCATCTCATCGCGCAGCAGTTCGCAGACGCGGTCGGGGTGCATGCAAAGAGCCCCTTCCGTGCCGATCGAATATTTGGTTATGACGCCTGGGGTCGATGGCAGGCTGGTTCCAGCCTGTTCAAGAGACTTTGAGTCCCCGCTGATCAATATGACAGGCACCTTTTTCTCACCGGCAACCAGCGAAAGAATATCGAATTCGCCAACCGGCTGCCCGAAAATCTCGAACATGAGTTTACTTGAATAGGTGTGAGGAATCACACTGCCATTGCTGCCGGTTTTGGCATGAATACCCAGCAGAACCAGACCAGCAAAAGTTTCGTCTAATAAATCATAACCCGAAGTAGGCCTGAAGCCACCCTTTATTACCATTACTTCACGAGGCAGCGTGTCGGCCATCAGATTGAGGCCATTGCCATGAAAATCGTTTACGTATATTTCTTCGGCGCCAGCATTTATTGCAGCTTCACACACAGCCTTGATCTCACGGGTATACTGAACGCGGGCGGCCTCATACAACCATGACTCTCCACCAGTCTGAGAGGGGCTGACCACTCCGCCAATGCCTTCCATATCTGCTATGACATAAATTTTCATATTTACCTGCCTGAAAAAAATTCGCTGTTTACGTATCAACTGCAATATTATACCATGCTGGTGCATGAAGATGAAAGACAACCAGTATTTTAAGCTGCAGAGCCCCTTTAAACTGCGTGGCGACCAGCCTGAAGCCGTTAAAAAACTCAGCCGCTGGGTCGAGCAGGGCAACGAGCGCATGACACTGCTCGGCGTCACCGGCTCAGGCAAAACTTTCACCATGGCCAGCATCATCGAACGCGTGCAGAAACCAGTTCTGCTGATCACCCACAACAAAACGCTGGCAGCCCAGCTATATAGCGAATTCAAGGAGTTTTTTCCGGAAAACGCCGTCGAATATTTTGTCAGCTATTACGATTACTATCAGCCAGAAGCCTATATTCCATCGACCGACAGTTATATCGAAAAAGACTCGGCAATCAACGAACAGATCGACCGTTTCAGACACTCGGCAACGACATCACTGTTTTCGCGGCGAGACGTACTCGTGGTTGCATCGGTGAGCTGCATCTTCGGCCTGGGTTCACCGGCTGACTATGCCGACCTGAGAGTATCGCTCAAGGTTAACCAGGAAATGCCGCGCCAGAAACTGGTTAAAGATCTCATCGATATTCAATATTCACGCAACGACATGGACTTTCACCGCTCGCGCTTTCGTGCGCGTGGCGAAACCATCGATATTTTCCCCGCTTCGAGCGAACTGGCGCTGCGAGTCAAATTTTTCGGCGACGAAATCGACAAGATCGAGCAGTTCGACCCGCTCACCGGTGAAGTTACCCAGAAACTCGATGCTGTCGAGATTTTCCCGGCCCAGCATTTCGTCACTACCAGTGAAAAAATGGAAAAAGCTCTAGAAGCCATCGAAGCCGAAATGAAAGAGCGGGTTAAATACTTCGAAGAGAATCATAAAATGATCGAAGCACAGCGCATTTACGAGCGCTGCCGCTACGATATGGAAATGCTGCGCGAAACCGGATTCTGCAAAGGCATCGAGAACTATTCGCGGTTGTTTACCGGACGCAAGCCAGGCGAACCGCCTGACACTCTTGTCGATTACGTTCCCAAAGACTGCCTGATCATTCTCGATGAATCACACATGACGGTGCCGCAGTTGCGCGGAATGGCGCATGGCGACCGCAGTCGCAAACAGACGCTCGTCGATTACGGCTTTCGCCTTCCTTCTGCGCTCGACAACCGCTGTCTGACTTTCGAAGAGTTTCTCGCACGCAAGCGCCCGCTGCTCTTCGTTTCAGCCACACCCGGCCCCTATGAGCTCGAAACTTCTCAGGATCGCGTTGCAGAGCAGCTGATCAGACCGACCGGTCTGCTAGACCCCAGGATTACACTGCGTAAAACTGCCGGCCAGATCGACTATCTGATCGACCAGATAAACCTGCGCATCGAACGCAACGAGCGTGTGCTGGTAACGACTCTGACAAAAAAAATGGCTCAGGAATTGTCAGGCTATCTCTCTGACCTCAATATTCCATCGAGCTACCTGCACGACGAAATCGATACCCTTGAACGCATCGAAATCCTCAGAGATCTGCGCGCAGGCGACATCAAGGTGCTGGTAGGCATCAATCTGTTGCGCGAAGGTCTGGATCTACCTGAAGTTTCCCTGGTAGCCATTCTCGACGCAGACAAGGAAGGCTTTCTGCGTTCTGCCTGGTCACTGATGCAGATTTGCGGCCGTGCCGCCCGCAACGCCAACGGCGAGGTAATTCTTTTCGGCGACCGTGTCAGTCCGGCAATGAAATACTGCATCGACGAAACCGCCCGCCGCCGCGCCATCCAGGAAAAATACAACATCGACAATGGCATAGTGCCACAGACGATAGTCAAACAGCTGCCGGCACTGTTTCTGCCAGGCGATGCCAGAGAAGTTCGTGAGCACAAAGACATCGACGAAGCAAAGCTCACCGAGCTGCTTAACGCCCTGAAAAACGAAATGAACGCGGCAGCCGGTCGCATGGAATTCGAAAAAGCCGCGATGATTCGCGACGAGATCATTGCTCTTCAGGAAGAGCATCTTGAGCTTGGCGTTCTCAGCCAGCTCGGCCAAGCCCTGAAAACCGGCAAAGAAAAAGGTGCCGCCCGCCGCCGTAGCTAAGTACCCCTATATTTGTTATTTTCAAGGTATAAGCTATTTGACAATTTTTCCCTGCGTTGTGCGTGATGGTGCAGGTCAAATTGAGCCGACACCTGTATCTGAAAGGGAATCTGTCTCTGTTTATCTCTGAGAAACACTTACGAGCGGATTAAACGCCGCTACGAAGTCCTCGATGATTAAACAGGCGGACAACCGTGCTGTTTCAGTGGGTTCAATTTCTCCTTTACACGGCAATTGCGGGGTTCAAAAAACCGCCCTCACGGGCGGTTTTTTATTTGCGTTGTCGTAGGGGCAGGTCGCGACCTGCCCCTACTTTTGTTTTAAAAACATTCTTTCTGTTGATTTTGGCTGAAAGTGCGTTTATCATGGGCGCATGAGCAGAAACCAGATTCTTGTCATTACTGATGATCGCAAGGCCCTGCAAGAGCGGATGTCAACAGCAGCTCTCGGAAAATGCCGGATTACCGGCATCGAATCTTTGCGTTATATCGGCTTCGCGGACCTGAGTGCTGTCGTCATCGATTCAAAAAGCATAGACAAAACGCTGCGAAAAGTCAGCCTTGGCATTCGCGACGATGACGCCTCGGATGCTCTCTGGCAACTGCTGGCACAGCCAAAAAGCGCACGCGTTTTTTTTCTCGTCGATAAAATGACGAGACCGGGCAGCGACATGCTCGCCCTCGGTATCGACTACCTGCTCTACGAGAACCTTGAGCAACTGATCGCAGACACTTATACAAGTTCTCCCAGCCATGCCTTCGACCAGGATACCAGCAGTCAGACCCGGCTGATTACCGCTGATGACATCCGTCATCTTCATAAGCAGAATATAAGGAAAATTCCGGCCGGCAGCCGTCTTACCGCATGGGCCGCTGAAGTTGCCGAGTCACTGAATTTCAGTGAGACTGGAGTCGCTTTGCAGCTTATCTGGCCGGTTGCAGCAACGTCTGCAACTGTTCTAAAAAAGGCACACGAAGAGCTTTTCGACCTCAACGCAAAATACCCCGATCTTCTGTTCATGGTAAATCCAGCCTATCTGCCGATATTTAACGATCTATATCCGTCACTCAAGGGCAAAACCGTTTCTCCGGTCATTCACTGGGCCAGCCATGGTGCCTACACCGGCGAAACCTCGGCCGCCATGCTTGCTGACCTTCGCTGTGCCGGAGCGGTAGTGCCGGCCCGCATGCCATATACCGAGCCCAAACATATCGCAAACCTGCTTGAACAGGCAAATAAACATGGGCTGACTCTTTTTTCGACTTTTACACTTGCGTCTTCGGGCGTCTGTGATATAATTGCCCCTGAAAGTTCGCAACGGGCAACACTGACTCCACTGTACAGCGCTGACATGATTGGTGCAGGCGAACTGCCAGACGGCCCGGCAGCAATTGTGCTGAATAGCGAACTGTTAAAGCGAATCCCTTCAAGGAAAGGATACTGAACCGGAATGATGGACGAAAAACAGGTAAAGACCATTGTCGCAGAAGTCCTCAAACACATTGACCTGCACGGCAGAATCAAATCGGGCTCGATTCCCTGTGGAGTCAGCAACCGCCATCTGCATGTATCGCAGGCCGATCTCGAAACCCTTTTTGGCAAAGGCTATCAGCTCAAACAGATGAAGCCTCTGTCACAGCCCGGTCAGTACGCCGCCGAAGAAACCGTTCTGCTGGTCGGCCCCAAAGGCTCGATCGAAAAGTGCCGCATTCTCGGCCCGGTCCGCCCCGCGACTCAGGTCGAAGTATCTACTACAGACTGCTTCAAACTCGTCGCTGCCCGCCACATGCATATAAGTGCCGTAGAAGCAGATAAATTCGGTCTCAAAGACATGGACAGGATTTCTATCAAGTCTACCGGCGTCAAGTCGGTCATTTTCAACAACGTTCTGGTTCGCGTCAGCGACAAGTTCGCTCTCGATTTCCATCTCGATACGGATGAAGCCAACGCCGCCGGCATCAAGAACGGCGACATGGTCGAAATAGTAGCATAATCACTTTATTCTCAAGAAAATTTTCAGGAGGTCGTCATGCAGGAAGCCCTGGGTATGATTGAAACACGTGGATTAACATCTCTCATCGATGCCAGCGATGCTATGGTCAAAGCCGCCAACGTTAAACTGGTCGGCTGGGAAAAAATCGGTTCTGGTTATTGCACCGCTTTCGTAAGAGGCGATGTAGCCGCAGTTAAAGCCGCCACCGACGCCGGTGCCGCTGCTGCCAAGAAGCTTGGTGAGCTGATTGCCGTTCACGTAATTCCTCGCCCCCATTCTAACCTTGACGAAATTTTCCCGATCCGCGAAGTAACTGGCTCCAAAAAGTAAGCATCTATACTGCCGCTCGATTCACGGATGAAGGCAGCGGCAGGAACAGGATTTTACCATGATACTTGGCCGCGTATGTGGTACGGTTGTCTGTACCCGCAAAGATGAAAGCCTTGTCGGTCTCAAGCTGCTTGTGGTCGAGGAATTAACCCTCGATGGCGCGAAGCCGACCGGAAATCACGTCGTTGCCGCTGACGCGGTTGGAGCCGGCGCCTCAGAGAAAGTTCTGGTCGTTGCCGGCAGCTCGGCACGTCTGACCGAGCGCACGCTCAAAAAACCAGTCGATGCCGCAGTATGTGCGATAGTCGATCAGGTGGTCTTCGATTCAGAACGTTCCTGAGGCGGCCGGGCCCTTCATTGAACCCGGAGTATTAAGATGAGCGTTTCAAGGGAAGATTTGCAACTCATAGTGTCGGAAGTGCTCAAAAAAATCGGCACAGGCACGCTCCCGACGCCATCTGTCGCCAGTGGCAGAGGCAGAGGAATTTTTGACTCGGTTGATGACGCGGTAGCTGCTGCTGCCCACGCCCAGAAACAGCTGATAGACCTGCCGCTGAAGGCCCGGGCAGCCATTATTGCCAATATGCGTAAGCGCGCCCTCGAAAAGGTCGAAGAGCTGGCAAAATTTGCCAATCAGGAAACCGGCTACGGCAGGGTCGATGACAAGATTCAAAAAAACAAGCTCGTCATCGAAAAAACGCCGGGAGTCGAAGACCTTGTTCCCGAGGCCTGCAGCGGCGATCACGGCCTGACCCTGACCGAGCGTGCTCCTTATGGCGTCATCGGGGCTATCACTCCGTCTACGAACCCGACGGCAACTGTCATAAACAATTCGATCAGCATGGTTTCGGCCGGCAATTCGGTTGTCTTTGCGCCACATCCGGCGGCGGCAAAATGCAGTCAGTTTGCGATGAGCCTTCTCAATGACGCCATTGTCGAAGCTGGCGGCCCGGAGAATGTTCTGGTAACAGTTGCCAGCGCCAGCATCGAAAACGCCCAGAAAATCATGACTCATCCTGGAATCAGACTTCTGGCCGTTACCGGTGGCCCGGCCGTCGTCGAAGCCGCGTCGAAATCACGCAAAAAATATGTCGCCGCCGGCCCCGGCAACCCGCCGGCCGTCGTCGATGAAACCGCCGATCTCAAAAAAGCGGCGCGTGACATAGTTTCTGGTGCAAGCCTCGACAACAATGTGCTTTGCATTGCCGAAAAAGAAATCATCGTCGTCGAGTCGGTCGCTGACGAGCTCAAGAAGCACCTGCGCAACAGCGGCGCCTACGAAGCTTCACCTCGCGAAATAGCCCAGCTCGAAAAAGTCTGCCTCGATGCCAAGGGAATGCCCAATCGCAAGCTGGTCGGGCGCAACGCCTCGGTCATCATGCAGGAAATCGGCGTCAACATTCCACCCGAAACCCGCATTGTACTCTGCGAAACAGCTCCCGATCATCCTTTTGTTGTAGAAGAGCTGCTGATGCCCGTTATTCCACTGGTCAGAGTGCGCGACGTTCACGCCGACCTCGCGGTCAAGGTTGAGCACGGTAACCGCCACACAGCTACCATGCACAGCAAGAACATCGACAATCTGCACAAGATGGCACGCATGTGTGACTGCAGTATCTTCGTCAAGAACGGGCCCAGCTACGCCGGACTCGGTCTCGGTGGCGAAGGCACCACAACCATGACCATAGCCTCGCCAACCGGCGAAGGCATCACAACCGCGCGCTCATTCACCCGTCTGCGCCGGTGTGTAATCGTAGATTCGTTCCGGATTGTATAATGGTAAATGTTGATTTTTCACAACTGGGCCTGACCGGATGCGGCGGTGCCGGGTTTCCGACACATATCAAGCTGGCCGCCCGCAACGTCGAAGCGGTTATCGTCAATGCCGCCGAATGCGAGCCTCTGCTTCATAAAGATAAAGAGATCATGCGCCATTGCAGCGAAGATTTCTTCAAAGGCCTGATCAGAGTTCTCGATGAAACCGGCGCTAAAACCGGTTACATCGGCATGAAAAAGAAGTATGCCGACCTGCTCGCCTGGCTCTCGAAAAATCTGCCTGACCCGCGCATCAAAATGCTGCCGCTCGGCGACTTTTACCCGGCCGGCGATGAATACGAACTGGTCTACGAAGCCACCGGCCGGCTGATTCCGCATGGCGGCATACCGCTCAACATCGGTTGTGTCGTCATGAACGTCGAAACTCTGCTCAACATCGGCCGCAACAAGCCTTTCATCAGTAAGTTTCTCACTCTTGCCGGCAAAGTGCCCCACCCCTGTACCATCGAAGTGCCCATTGGCATCACTGTGCGCGAGGCTCTCGAGCTGGGCGGACTCAAAAAAATCGACGGGCTGAAAGTAATTGACGGCGGCCCGATGATGGGCAAGCTCATCGCCAGCCCTGAAACCGCAATTGTCAGCAAAACCTGTGGCGGCCTGATTGCATTGCCCGCCGACCACGTTCTGATCAGAAAGATGTCGAACAGCGACAAAAAAAATTCGCAGATCGCCCGTTCAGCCTGCGACCAGTGCACTGACTGCTCAGAACTCTGCCCACGCGCCCTGCTCGGCTATCCGATACGGCCGCACAAAGCGATGCGCACTGCGCAGTTCGCGCCCTACGCCGAAAGCAATTACGCGATCGATTCGATATTCTGCAGCGAATGTGGCCTGTGCTCACTGTTTTCATGCCCCGAAGACCTGCCTCCCCGCGAGATGTGCATGCTTTCGAAAAAGTATCATCTCGGCAAAGGCGTAAAACTCGCAGAATTTCCGGGTGAGCCAACAATTCACCCAATGCGTTCGGTTCGCCGCGTCAGCATCGAACGCCTGATCAAGAAGCTCGCTCTGCTCGACTACGATCACAAAGCGCCATTGCAGCAGGTTAGCAAGAATTTCGACAAGGTAACCCTGCCGCTCAAGATGCACATCGGTGCTCCTTCAGTGCCGGTTGTCAAAGCTGGCGACAGGGTTGGTGCCGGTCAACTCATCGCAGTGATACCTGAGGGCAAACTCGGTGCGGTGCTGCATGCGTCGATCAGCGGCAAAGTAGCTTCGGTCAGCGACCAGGCAATTGTCATAGTCAGAGAATGAGGTAAGATAAATGAATATCCACGGAAATGCCATCGGCCTGATCGAACTTTCCAGCATTTCTACCGGCTATCTGGTGACCGATGCCATGCTCAAGACCGCTTCGGTCGAGCTGGTTCTCTCGCGCACCGTCTGCCCGGGCAAATTCATCTGCCTCGTCTGGGGCGATGTCGCAGCCGTCGAAGCCAGCGTTGCCGCCGGCATTCAACTCGGTCAGGGCTATCTTGTCAACGATCTCGTCATTCCGAACCTGCATCCGCAGATTTACCCGGCAATTACTGCCACCAATCAGATTACCGAAACCGGTGCGCTTGGTGTTATTGAGACTTTTGACATAGTTTCGACGATTCTTGCTGCTGACGCTTCGGTCAAAGCGGCTGACGTAACGCTTTGTGAACTGCGCATCGCCATGGCCATCGGCGGAAAAGCCTTTTACACGATGACTGGCGACGTTGCCGCAGTCGAAGCTGCGGTCAAAGCCGGCCTAGAATCACTCGAAGGCAAGGGTCTCGTCGTTCATCATGTCGTCATTCCAAGGCCGCGGCCTGAGCTGTTCAGGGAGTTCATCTGATGCCAAGAATCTACCTCGGTGCCGATCACGGCGGTTTTCCACACAAAGAAGAACTCAAAAAGTATCTCATCGAAAAAGGGCACGTAATCGAAGACATGGGTGCCTATTCGACTTCACCTGTTGATTACCCTGATATAGCCTATCTGGTAGCGGCTTCGGTCGCCAAAAATCCGCACAGTCTCGGCATTGTCATCGATGGCGCCGGAATCGGCTCATGCATGGCTGCCAACAAGGTTCCCGGCATTCGCGCCGCCTGCTGTAACGATCTTTATACTGCCCGCAACAGCCGTGAACACAATCACGCCAATATTTTAACTCTTGGCAGCATGGTAATCGGCACCGGCTACATGAAGCAGATCGTCGATCTCTGGCTGGCAACTGCTCCGGCCCCCGGCCGCCACGCCGACCGCGTCGCCAAGATCATGCAGCTCGAACGCCTGACCGGCTGACATTCATTTTGTAATTCATCTTGCGTAGGGGTTCACCATGTTGAACCCCTGTCTCTTCTACCATGATGCAATTGTATTTGATTATCATACCGCGAAATTGTATATTTTTTTAGAATCATTTAACTCACACTAAGCAAAAGGAAAGAAAAATATGAGAGCAATATGCATAGTACTCGACAGCGCCGGCATTGCGCCGATGCCTGATCAGCACGAATACGGCGATATCGGCGCCGCAACAATCCCGAATATCGCAAAAGCCACTGGCGGCATCGACCTGCCAACCATGCAGAACATGGGACTCGGGAATATAACCGAAATCGAAGGAGTGCCACCGGCAGACGCCCCGACGGCATCTTACGGCATGATGTACGAACTGTCGCCAGGAAAAGACACCACTACCGGCCACTGGGAAATGATGGGAATGAAGCTCGATTTCGCGTTTCCGGTTTTTCCGGAAGGCTTTCCGAAAGACTTCATCGAAAAGTATGAAGCTGCTATCGGCCGCCAGACTCTCGCCAACTATCCGGCTTCCGGCACCGAGATCATCAACCAGCTTGGCGACGAGCATGTTAAAACCGGCAAGCCCATTGTCTATACCTCAGCTGACTCGGTGTTTCAGGTGGCCGCGCACGAGGAAGTAATTCCGGTTCCTGAACTGTATCGCATCTGCCAGATTGCCCGCGACATGCTGCAACCGCCAGAACTCGGTGCAGCCCGCGTCATTGCGCGCCCGTTTCTTGGTTCTTCCGGTAATTACACTCGCACCCCTAACCGCCACGACTTCAGTTTGACACCTTCAGAAACAGTTCTAGATGTGCTTAAAGCCAAAGGGATTCCTACCTACGGCATCGGCAAAATCTACGATATTTTCGCCGGTCAAGGTGTTGAACCGCATGTAACGACCAAAAGCAACGAAGACGGCATGCAGAAAACGCTCGAAGCACTCGACAAAATCAAGTCAGGCCTTATTTTTACCAATCTCGTCGATACCGACATGAAATACGGTCATCGCCGTGACGTTCATGGTTATCGTGCCTCTCTAATGGAATTCGACACCTGGCTGGCCGAATTCATCAACAAACTCGAAGATGATGACGTGCTGATCATCACTGCCGACCACGGCTGCGACCCGACCTACAAAGGTTCCGATCATACCCGCGAAGCAGTGCCGCTGCTGGTCTACCAGAAGGGCAAAACCGGCAAAGACCTTGGTATTCGCCAGGGATTCTGGGATGTAGCCGCTACCATCGCCGCCCATCTTGGCGTCGATTACAAAAACGGCACCTCTGCGTTGTAAATAGCACAGATCTTCCAGCCTGAATGAAAATCGGCCGGGGACCAAGGTCCCCGGCCGATTCGTGTTTATAACCTGGAGAGAGGTTTTCTTCTAAGGTCTGTCTGCAAGAACGCTGATGGTATAGAGCGAAGGTGAAGTCGATTCAGGAACTGGAATGGCTTCTTCATCAGGTGTGTTGATATAGTAAGATGCAGAAGCACCCGGAACTGGATTCGGCTCGATTACGATCTGATGTGCAAAACCATAACCGGTAGCGACATGAAATTTGATCAATGCTTCGCCGGTAACGCCTGCCTGAATGGACGGGGTGATCTGTGTGTTGTCCCACAGAGTAATGGGATTGTTATTCTTTACCTCAAAGCTGTCGTAAGGCAGAGAAATATTGGCAGTCACCCGGTCACCATTCGCCAGGTCAGGACCTGCGACATGAAACACCACATCACGATAGATGATGTTGTCATACATGCCAGCCTTGCTGTCAGCAGCAACCGCAGGATTATAATCGAATGCCGTTGTGTTGTTGTCAAAGGTAAAATCGACGTCGATACGGTAATTGCCTTCCGCACCGCCAAACGCAGTGAGCGAAGAGCCGATCCTGACGACTTCGTCCTGATAGCCAACCATCTGAATTCTGAGATTAACCGGGAGATTGATGGCAGCAACTTCAAAAACATTTGGCAGGGCGTCATTGGAGACAATAAGATTGCTTGTCGTCAACACATGCGCCGGAGATGTATTCGTTTCGACCAGAACATTAGCCTGAGCGTTGTTTAGATAACTCGGAGCGTTAACCCAGCGCAGCTGCAATTTATAGGTAACCGGCGTGAGAGATATCTTCACGTAGTATTCGCTTCCGAGCAGAGTGACGCCCTCTATTGTAGATGGCATGTAGAGAGGCTGATCGGCGGCATGACGAATGGCGATATCCATCGACTGAGCTGAAGATCTCTCAACGCCAGCACGCAGATCACCGGCAGTCAATTTAGTATTGCCGAGGCTGTCCTTCAAAGGTTCGCCATTGATGGTGACATAAAATTCTTCAAGATCCTGTACTTTCACTGCTGACTGAGCATCGAGACTATAGGTGCTGTATAAATCGATCTTGATTGTGGCGGTTGGAGGCAGGCTGGTAGCTGACTCGATGAGCGGCAGGGCACCAAGGCTAACGACATCGCCGCTTTTAACATAGATAGCTTCTAGCTTTGCAGACTCGGCCGCATCGCCTGTTTCTGTTTCAGTAGTGGTTTTAGTGCTTGGGTAAGTCGCCTTGTTCTGACCCTTCTGATACTCGATCAGAACGTTGTCGGGAATGACGTTATCGAACACGAAATAACCGTTGGCGTCGGTGACAGTGGTCAAAAAGTTTTTGCCCTGTTTGAGCTCAGAAGTTCCCTGGGCTTCTTTCGACATGACTCTTACCGTTGCCCCTGAAATACCGACAGTGTCATTATCTGCCTTGACGATACGACCGGTGATCATCGCCGGTTTGACGCCAAGAGCGCCTTTTTCGCAACCCATGCTCAGCATAATGACCAGTCCGGCAATCGCCAGAAACCAGCCGCCCCAGAATCTCAGCTGCATAGTGCTAAACCTCCCGAACGCTTGAGAAGAATTATTATTCATATCAGTTCACCTGTATTGTTACGACCTGAGCTTCAGCTCCGTCGTCGTCCACACGTTTGGTCTCGGTATTCGATTTGCCATCGCCGACGATATAGCCGACAAAATTCAACTCGTATCCGGTTGGAACCTGATTGGTGCCAAGATCGATTACACGTGGCGTGCCGATTGTCCAGCCCGGCGGGTTGGTAACTATAGTTTGAGCCCACTGAGTGCCGGTTTCCTGGCAGAATGCACCGACAAAGTCGTTGGTTCTGATGCTTTCTCCCATGATGATTATGCGAACATCACGCATGATCGGTGAGAAATTGTTTTTCAGCGAGAATGTCTGGTATATGGTTCCCTGGAAGTCGCCGGAAGGATAGACCACAATTGGTCCGTTCATACGATAACCTTTGATCTCTGCTTCAATCGACACCGAAACGCCTCTGGGAATACCCGAAATGGTAAAGGTCTGTTCGTTGATGGTTGCGGTAGCAGTGGCGACAGCCCGGTTCCCGGCATAGGCAAAGATATTAGCAGTAGGATTTGCCTGGAATACCCAGCCTGGCACATCCTGCCAGCGCCCAACGATCGAATAGGTCTCGGGCTGCAGCAGAATCGTTCCGATGCTGCGGTCTGAAAGAAGACCTGCATCAAATGTATAGGTGAAACGTTCGTACCCGGTCACTGTGATAATAAGCCTGATCGGTTCTGCAGACGCAGGAACTCTGAATCCGGTTGTCAGTTCAGTAGGAAGACGATTGTTGAAAGTCTGCTGGCCGAACACGAACTGTGCATTGCCATAGGTGATGAGCGTTCCATTAACGGCATCCTTAAGAGTGCCAGAAACGGTTACATACTGGTTTTCGTAGATCTGTTGCATGCGAACCGAAGGCACATGCGAAGTATCGTTATTGGTAACAACAACATTGACAGCTGCCGAAGCCGAATCACCCAGCGGCACGTAGCCCACCTTGTCAAAGCTTAGATTCCATTCGTCAGCGCGCATATTGCTGAAATAATAGTTTCCGTTGCTGTCGCTGGTGGTGAACTTGGTAGCACGACCATCTTCGCCCTCTTCGCCGGTAGCAGCAGTGATGCTGACTCCGGCAATTCCGACAAGAGTGCGACTGTCGAGCACGCTTCCCGAAATACCACCGCCTTTGAGCCCGAGGGTGCCTTTCTCGCACCCGGCCAGGCTTACAATCAGCACAATGAACAGTGCTGCCAGGATCCCGAACGGCTTCGGGTTCCGCCTTTCTCTAATCATGTTAACGCCTCCAGCAGAAATCTTAAAAGAGTCGGCTTCACTACTTAATCGGCTAAGGCTGACGAAAACTTAACCAAAAAAAATCTTTCACAGGTTTCAGAACAAACAGAAAACATCAGCAGATTACTCAGATTTCACAGATTGAGCAGACAAGGCCGTATAAAGAACGGCCGAACCGGCTGTAGTTTTCTGACAATATGGAGCCACCAATCGCATCATGGTGAGCCTCTGAAACCTCAGCCTTAAACAGGAAACCAGACCTCAGGTTACTCTCAAACTGCGGCTATCTGCGAAATCTGCGGATATTCTCATTCTTCTTCTCTTCTTTGTGCCTCCGTGCCTTAGTGCGGCCTTTCTTCAATTTTCCGGCATTCGCAAAAAAAAAGATGAAAAAACTCTTCAATTTGTCAGCAAGACAGCCGATAAGGTTTCAGAGATATTTTCGAGATTTTTCATGGAGGCAACCATGGTAAGACAACAATCGACCGCAAAAGGACGTTGGCTGCTGCTGATAGTTCTTTCGCTTGCCAGTATCGTTTTTACTGGCTGCGAGAAGGGCTCGCTTGGCATCAAGAGTGGCACGATCACAGGATATGTCATTAATGCCAACAACAACCAGCCCATACCGGATGTTCTGGTGCGAGGCACCAGCGACACGCACGAGAACAAGAGCACCTATACCGGTGGCGATGGCAGCTTCGTCATGGCCGACCTGACCAAAGGAGCCTGGAGTCTCTATGTAGAGAAATATGGGCACGCTCTGGTGCATCCGGACGCAACCGGCAGTCAGACCGCCAATGTCATTGCTGCTACAGTCAATGTAGCTAACGGCGAAACGGTAAGTGCGCAGGTCATCAAGATGACCAAAACACCGGAACTGGTAAAGGGCGTGCTCAAAGGCTACCCGATCGATTCGATCACCGGACGACCGTTAACCAATTTCACGGTAACTCAGACCTACCCATATACTCAGCGCAAGTCAAAACTGTTCGAGACCGCAGCTGATTTCAGGGATATTGGCTGGAGCGGCCTGGAAGGTGGCGACCATCATTACACCATTAACGCCAACAATTATGTTGAATACAATACTGCCGGAGCCGGCGGAGAAAACGCCGATGCTGCATATATATCCATCGGAGCTTCAGCGGTGAATCTCGGTACGATCAAAGTGACGCCTCTTACCGTAAGTATTGCCGGCACACTGCGCAATCTGCCGGGTTACGTGCTCGAAACCCAGAACAGGGATCTGGTAATCTGGGCGGAAGCAGCCGGCAAAGTGGTCGCGACCTTTACCGATACAAATGTCGAAGGCGCTTACAAAGGCTCGATAACCTACAAGCTCAATGATATTCCGGTAACCGCCGGAAGTGTCTCAGTAAAATGCAAGCTCAGAGGCTACGACCTGCAAACAATCAACCAGGCTGTCAGTCTTGCCAGCAATATGCCGGGTGGCACAATTGCCGGAGTCGACATTGACTTCGCCAATGTCGAGCCGATCCGCCGCGATCTTCGCGTAGTGGTAATCAGCACTGAGCCAAAAGATGGAACGCCGGCATCCTTCAAGCCCGGACAGACGGCGCGCGTATTCCTGCGCCAGGGTGGCAAAGACATCGTGCCTTACATCGACGTGGTCAGCGTAAATTATCGCGCCGAAGCATACTTCTCAGGCGTAGTAACAGGTTACGAACTCAATATTTACGCCGTTAACATGAGTGAAGGTTACTACCAGGTTCTGTCTGATCCCTTCAAGGTTCAGGAAGACGGCAATTCGGCCTTCACTTACAACGTGCAGCTGAAACCCTAGAAAAATCTCGACAAAAAGGCCTGGTATGCCGCCAGGCCTTTTTTTATTGCCACAAAAAAGCCGGCCGACAGGAGAAATCCATGCAGCCGGCTTCTTTCAACATGCCGGGTGTCGTTCAGATCAACAGCTTTCTGGCATAAAGTGCGGCATCGGTCTCGGCATACTGTGTCATGATGATTTCAACGTGACGCTTGCAGCCGTCTTTATCGCCGCGTTTCTTGCAGATGGCGGCCAGCTGATAATGTGCATTGTCAACGTATTCACACCCGGGATACTGTTCGATCAGCCGGTTAAATTCAGCAACAGCCTCGTCGAGCTTGCCTTTCTCCATCAGCTTGCGCCCGTTGAAGTAGCATTCGTCGGCAATCTCGGCCGGCCCTTTCCCCATGGTGCGGCAAAGTTCGACGTATTCGTCCTTGCCAAAATAGGCCGCATCGGTATCAGGGTAATTGTCGAGCAGGTATTCATACCAGCTCAGCGCGCGCTGCTGCTGCCCCTTGCTCAGAGCAATCTTCGCCAGATTGTAACAGGCGTTGTCTGCCAGATCGCTGCCGGGAAAATCCTTGATGAAGGCGCGAAAGATGTCTTCGGCCTTATCGACTTCGCCAGCTCTGAACGCAGCAATTCCAGAATCCATGATTTTCTTTTCTTCAGAGGCCATTCAGATCTCCTTGCTGAGATAATTTGCCAGAAAGGCGTCACGAAACGCCACAAAACGACCGTCGAGCAGAGCCTGACGGATTTCACCCATAAGATTAACCATAAATGTCACATTATGCAAACTCGCCATACGCAGCCCGAGAATTTCGCGGGCCTTGAACAGATGGCGCAGATACCCACGCGAAAAGGTACGGCAGGCGTAACAGCTGCAGCCTTCATCGATCGGCTGGTCGGAAAGCTGCCAGCGGGCGTTGAGCAGACTGATGCGGCCGTTGCGGGTAAAGACAGTCGCATGCCGGGCGATGCGGGTCGGATGCACGCAGTCGAACATGTCGATGCCGC
Source organism: Candidatus Rifleibacteriota bacterium (assembly GCA_022704885.1). Next base: position 17,844 of record JAKJFO010000021.1, read on the forward strand.
GTTCGACCCCGATCAGCAGGTCTTCTGGCGTGCCGACACCCATCAGATAACGTGGCAGCTGTTCGGGCATATGAGGCATCATGCCATCGAGAATCTCGATCATCAGAGGCTTTGGCTCGCCGACCGACAGACCGCCTATCGCCAGTCCTTCAAAACCGATTTCAGCAGTGCGCTCGATCGATTCCAGGCGCTGCGGCAGATACATCGAGCCCTGCACTATACCGAACAGTGCCTGACCGTTGCGCATTGGCGGGTGATCGACGCGGCAGCGCTTCGCCCAGACAACGGAACGTTCCATGGCCTTGCGCGCAACACTCTCTTCTGCCGGGTAAGGACAGCATTCATCGAAAACCATGATGATTTCAGAACCGATCGAACGCTGTATGCGCATTGATTCTTCTGGTGTCAGCCAGTGTTTTGAACCGTCGATATGCGACGAGAACTCGACGCCTTCATCAGTTATCTTGTTGAGCTTCTTCAGCGAGAAAACCTGAAACCCGCCAGAATCAGTCAGCATCGGGCGGTCCCAGCCCATCATGTTGTGCAGGCCGCCAAAATGGTCGAGCACCTTTGTGCCCGGCCGCAGCATGAGATGGTAGGTGTTGCCAAGAATGATACTGGCACCGGCGGCTCTCAGTTCCTCAGGGCATAGGGTTTTGACGGTGCCGGCGGTGCCGACTGGCATAAAAACAGGGGTTTTGATCTGTCCGCGACGGGTGCTGATCACGCCGGCGCGACCGAGGCATTCATTCGATCTGTGTTCGAGGGTAAAGGTAAATTCTGCTTTGTTCATAGTAGTAACATCGAGTCACCGAAACTGTAGAATCGGTATTCCTTTGCTATGGCTTCCTGGTATAGTTCAAGAACTTTTTCGCGGCCGCAAAAAGCGGCAACCAGAACGATCAGGGTCGAGCGCGGCAGATGAAAGTTGGTAATAAAGCAGTCTACCGCGCGAAACTGATAGCCGGGTGTAATAAAACAATCGGTCGACTGCCAGCCAGTTTTGAGTTCGCCCGTCGCAGTTATCGCCGATTCGAGCGTGCGCACGCTGGTGGTGCCGCAGGCCCAGATGCGCCCTCCGCTCTGCCTGGTCTGTCTGAACAGTTCGGCAGTCTTATCCGAGATGTAAAAAACCTCTTCATGCATGCGATGCTCGGCGATACTGTCGGCCTCGATCGGCTTGAAAGTTCCCAGGCCAACATGCAGAACTACTTCGGCCACCTGCACCTGTTTCGTCGCCAGTGCCGAAAAAACCTGGTCGTCAAAATGCAGACCGGCAGTCGGCGCGGCAATCGAACCCTCGATCGATGAATACACGGTCTGATAACGATCGGGTGTGCTTTCGCGCGAAGTGATGTATGGCGGCAGCGGCATCTCGCCAAACTCGCGAAAAACCGGCAGAATGTCTTCGCCATCTGACGCCCGCAGCACTCGCAAGCCTGAATCAAGAATCTCGACAGTCTCGATCATCCTCCCGCCGGGCAGTTGATGACGGCGACCTGGCCTAAACTTGCGACCAGGACGCACCATGGCTGCAAAACTGTGGTTTTCGAGTTGCCTGACGAAGAGAATCTCGTAGCCACCACCGCCATACTCTCCGGCGACAGTAAAAATGCGGGCCGGAATAACTCGCGAACTGTTGAGAATCAGCAGATCGCCAGGCGCAAAATATTCTACGATATCGGCAAACTGGCGATGTTCGACCCGGCCACTGCTGCGGTTATAAACAAGCAGACGCGAAGCCGATCGTCTTTCGGCAGGCGTCTGAGCGATCAGGCGTTCGGGCAAAACAAAATCGAACAGGTCAGTTTTCATTGGCTGGTTCCGAGGTCGATGCGATATCTGGCTCTACCGGTGTCGTAAAGCTCGCGACCAGCTCTACCGCCGCCAGATCTGAAAAATGGCTGGCGCCGATTTCCATGGCCTTGTCGCGATATGGCAGAAAAAAGCTGATTTTATCAATATAGCGGGCCTCGCCTGGCAGTGAAGTGTTCTGAAACTTGACCTGATAACTCTCAAAGCCTTTTACCAGAGTGAAAAGTTCTGCCAGTGAAAAATCGGTCTTAACATGATCGAAAGCTTCGCTGATGATCTGAGGAAGTTTAACAACTGTCGCAGGCTGCATGAGCTTCTCGACCAGAGACTTGATAAACTGCTGCTGCCGCTTGATCCTGCCAAGATCGGCAGCCGCGTCGGCACGAAAACGCACGTAATTCAGAGCCTGACGGCCGTCAAGTCTATGTCTGCCCGGATCGAAATGAATGTGTACTTTGCCCCAGTTATCATCGTAGTGCATCGGCTTTTCGATATCGATTTCGACACCGTCGACTGCATCGATCACGTTTATGAAGCCCTGAAAATCAACTTCGACATAGCGGCTGATCTGTATATTGAGAAGATCTTCGAGCAACGAGCGCAACACATTCTGCCCGTAGCGCGGCAGAATCTCGTTGATCTTGCGGGCGCGACCGCTGATAAGCACTCGGGTATCGCGCGGAATCGACAGCATGCTGACCCGGGCCTTGGCCGGGTTGATGCCGAGCACGAACATGGTATCGGCCCGATGCGTGCCGTCAACTGAATCGACGCCGAGCACCAGCACGTTGATATTGCCAATTCTCCGGTAACTGCCACCTTCCAGCTGAACTTCGGTCCAGTTGGCACCGGCCGGTGCCGAAATGCTGCTGAACAGCCACTTGTTGATGACCCCCGCGAAGAACACCAGCGACAGCAGAACAAACGTCAGTTCGAACAGAAGCGCGCCATTTCGCATCAGGCGACGGTGACTCAAGCTGCTATGTTTTCTACAGAGAAGTTTCATGACAGTGCTATCTTATCAAAGGCCAGCAGCAAACTCCAGCATTAATTAGTGGCCGCCGGCGGATTTGCGTTTGAGCCCAAGAACCTGCCTGAAGCGCTCATCCAGAGGCATCTCTATCTGACGCAGAACATCACGTTCGACAATACCGCGCGAAGGCTCGAGCGTGTCGGCCAGCACCAGAACTCTGGTCAACAATGGTGCATCATCAGCCGGAAAAGTATGCCAGCGCACTGCGTTAACAATGTCAGGATTTATCGCAGGAATCTTCGAGCGCAGATAACCGGCGGCAGCGGCGCCATGTGCCAGCATCGGCATTTTGCGCTCAAAGCTGCTGAGCGAAGTGCCGCATTTCTCGGCAAACGCAAATACCTGAGTGGCATCCGCACCTCTGAACAGATCGTGCGCCAGCCCGGCCAGCATGCAGATGCGCGGGTCAAGGCCGGCTTCTATGCCGTATTTGACTGCAAGCCCGGCTACTGCCATTGTGTGATCGATCAGGCCTTCAGGCAAATGACGCAGCTGCGCGGAAATCGTTTCGAGCCAGCTGCCGTATGGTTCGCCAAGGCTGCCGTAATAGTCATTGAGCAATATTGCAAAAAGCACTTCCGGCGACAGATGCAAAGCCGAAAAATCATGTCTGCTCAACTTTTCGCGAACTTCAGAAGCCGAAACCGCCGAAACCTCACACTCAGCCCAATGCACTCTTGCAGTCGGCACCTGTGAAGATTTTCGATTTCCCGGCCGTTCGATCACGATGAACTCAGTCATTTCGGCGATTTGTGCGATTTCCCGCCAGGTATGCAGCTCGGCCAGCGAATCGCCGCCGATCACCAGAAAGAATTCGCGGCCACGATAACGCTGCTGCAATTCTGTCAGCGTTCTGACCGTGTAGGAGGCTCCACCAAGCTCCTGCTCGATATCGCACACCCGCAACCCGCTTCTGCCCTTGATTGCAGCCTGCAAAAGCTCACGGCGGGCGTCGTAGCCGAGAAGAGTATCACCGGGCTTATGAACCGGCTGAAACACCGGCACAAACCAGACTTCTTCGAGCTCGAACTGCTTCTTCGCCGCCAGTGCCATCTGAACATGCTGGTCATGCACCGGGTTGAAGCTGCCTCCGAGAATGCCGGTTCTCAAATAAAGAACTCCCGATAGGCGAACTCCATTTCGCCTATCGAAAAGACATCATCATCGCCGGCCTCAAGCTGCGCCAGATCATCGATAAAACCAAGCTTTTTGAGCTTGCGACGAAAAACGGCAATAGCCTCATCGCTGGTAAAATCAGTCATGGCAACCAGACGCTCGATTTCAGGGCCGCTGACCAGCCACTGACCTTCAGAAACCATTTCGATCTGGTAGGCCTCGAGGTATTCGTAAAGTTTTTCTTCTTCATTTGCTGCGATCTGTACTGGTTCTCGCAAGCCCTGCAGCTGCTGACAGATATAGCGCAACAGTTCGTCAACACCTTCACGGGTCGCCCCTGAAACCGCGAACACCTTGACACCACGCTTTTCCAGCTCATCTTTGAATTCAGGATAAAGCTCACGCGAGTCTGGCAGGTCCATTTTGTTGGCAGCGACAATAACCGGCTTTTCTGCGAGTTCTTCAGAAAACTCGCGTAATTCTGACATAATGACGTCATAATTACCTGTTATGTTGGCCATATCGAGCTGACTGACATCGACCAGATGCAGAAGCAGCCTGGTGCGTTCAATATGCTTGAGAAACTGCATGCCGAGCCCGGCGCCCTCATGAGCGCCTTCGATGAGACCAGGTATATCGGCCATGCAGAATGAAGGCAGACCCTCGGGTTTAACGATACCCAGACTGGGATGCAGCGTTGTAAAAGGGTAATCAGCCACTTTTGGCCGGGCATTGCTTACTGCCCGCAGAAATGTCGATTTGCCGGCGTTCGGCAGCCCGACCAGCCCAACGTCAGCCAGCAATTTTAGTTCGAGTCGCAGATTCAGAGTTTTGCCGGGCTCGCCCTTTTCGGCAATACGCGGCGTTCGCCTTACTGAAGAGGCAAAGCGGGCATTACCGAGACCACCACGGCCACCATGGGCAATGATAACCTGCTGTCCCTTGTGATCGAGGTCACACAGAAGTTGCCCGTTCTCCTGGTCGTACACCAGAGTTCCTACTGGCACTTTGATCGTCAGATTTTTGCCGTTGGCGCCAATCATGTCACGCGGTCGGCCATGTTCGCCGTTTTCGGCTTTGTAAATGCGCACAAAACTGAGTTCGTAAAGAGTGGTCAGGTCGTCGGTAGCCTCAAGAATCAGGTCGCCGCCGCGGCCGCCGTCACCGCCAGAAGGGCCGCCCATCGGCACGAACTTTTCGCGTCGAAAAGCCACGACGCCGTTGCCACCGCTACCAGAAGACACCTGAATTGTAATTTCATCAACAAATTTCATAGACGGCGATTATACCATTAACAACGCCAACAATCCACCGAAACAAATCTGCAAAATTATTTGACTCGGGTGCTCTGTAGTGCTAATCTCTGCAGTGTTATTTATTTCACAAATTCTATCGCTGCAACGCGGAGGCATTCAATGAAGGTTCCTCTTCTCGATCTTAAACCCCAGTATGCTCAAATCAAAGACAAAGTTATTCCTGAACTTCTTGATATCATAGAAAACCAGACATTCATACTCGGGCCCCGCGTCGAAAAACTCGAGAAGGAGATTTCTCAATACATCGGCACGAAGCACGCACTTGGCTGTTCATCTGGCACCGACGCGCTGCTGCTCGCACTTATGGCGCTTGACATCGGCCGTGGTGATGAAGTCATCACCACTCCTTACACGTTCTTCGCCACCGCCGGCTCTATTGCCAGAGTCGGCGCCATTGCCCGTTTTGTCGACATCGAACCCGACACTTATCTGATGCGGGTCGATCAGATTGAAAAAGCGATCACTCCTAAAACCAAAGCGATCATGCCGGTTCATCTTTTTGGTCAGTGCGTAGATATGAAGCCTCTTATGGAAATCGCAAAAAAGCACAATCTCAAGGTTATCGAAGACGCCTGTCAAGCTATCGGTTCAAAATATGATGGCGTTCAGGCCGGCGCTTTCGGCGAAGTTGGCTGTTTCAGCTTCTTTCCGAGCAAAAATCTCGGCTGTTTCGGTGACGGGGGACTGTGCACTACCAGCGACAGTGCGCTGCAGGAGCGTCTCAAAGGGCTGCGCGTGCATGGCGGTCAGGTGCAGTACCAACATCAGGAAGTCGGGCTCAATGCCAGAATCGACACGCTTCAGGCTGCAGTGATCTCAGTAAAATTGCCTCTGCTGGCCGGCTGGACTGAGGGGCGCCGCCGCAACGCCAGCCTCTACAACAAGCTGTTCTCCGGCAACAAAAAAGTTGTTACACCGGTCGAAAAAACCGGCCGCTATCATATCTACAATCAGTATGTGATTCGCGTCGAGAACCGCGATGCACTAAAAGCACATCTTGGCGAAAAGGGTATCGGCTGTTCGGTATATTACCCGCTCTCTCTGCATCAGCAGAAGTGTTTCGCCAGCCTCGGCTACCATCAGGGCGATTTCCCCGAATCTGAACGTGCAGCTGAAACTACTATCGCGCTGCCGATATATCCTGAACTCAGCGAAGAACAGATTCGCTACGTTGCCGAAACCATCAACGCTTTCACTCAGGCCTGATCTGAAAACCAGATTCTGCTAAGCTATCACCTGTAAGCTGCCGATGAGTTGAGAAGACAAGATTCTCACAGACAGTTTTTCAGGAGGCGGCAGCAATGGTTCAGGAGAGCCTGATTGAAGGCATTGTCAGAAGTTTTCGTAAAAATGCAGGTTGGGCAACCGTAATTATTGGGCTGTCAGTTGTTTTTGCGGTTTTTTTGAACCGCTATATTCCGACCGTTTACCAGAGCGAATCTCTGCTGCGGGTAATGACGACAGAAGCAGGACGGGATGTCAGCATTGCGGCATCGATGCATGGCCTGCTTGCGCAGAAATCGGTTATTGCTCAGATAGCTGAGAAAAGCGGCCTGAACGAGACCGAGATCAGACGCGAAGACGTCATTTCGCTGGTCGACCATGGCCCCGGTCTGGTCATGCTGACCGTTCGCCATGAAAACCCGGTTCTGCTCAAGGAACTTGGTAATGCCATAATCGACGTTCTTTCAGAACATTTCCTCGGTTATAATTCTGAAGCCCAGGAATTCGAGATCAAGGCACTCAAGAAGAAGCTGTCTCACCTCGAGACCAGCATCGATGAAATAAAGCAGGAAGTCGCCAGCAAAGCAACGATCACCACCGCCAAGGTCGACGACAGTACGCTGTTACTCGAGAATCTCGCGCACCAGCTCGAAGAAAAAATCGACATCAATGGCCGCAGATTACAGACGGTTCCGAAAGAAGTTTTCTATTACCAGGAAGAAGAAACTTCTGAATACAAACGGCTGAATAACCAGCTTCGATCCGAACGCAACGAACTGGCTGAGCTTTTCAAAAGTTACAAGGAAAAGCACCCAAAAGTCATTGCCTGTCAGAACAGAATAAAAGAAATCGAGGGAAACCTCAAAAAGTCCCGTACGAGAGTGCAGAAAAGCAGATCAAATTCAGAACATGTCGCTCTTTCTGCTGAGATTGCCAGCGACCGTGAAAAGCTGGAGCAGGTAAAAGAAGAGCTGAAAAAGCATTATGCCAGCAGAATCGACAACAGCACCGGCGAAGAAAGCTCGGCTGAGACCCTTGCTCTGCGTGTAAAAACATTGGAAGAGCTTCATCGCAAAACCCTGATGGAGCTTGAAGAAACCAGAATCGCTCACAGCACCTCTGCCGGTCGCATCAATGTTCTCAAAAAAGATGCCAGACCGCCACAGGCAGTTGGCTTTACCTCACTGCAGCGCGACGCCATCGCTCTTGCGTCTGGCGTGTTGCTTGCTGTCTTTCTGCTTTATTCCCCGGCTCCAGTGAGAGCCGAACTGGTGAGTGTTTCCGGCAATATTCTGGCCGGTGCAGTGAATACCGACAACCGTCCGGCTCTACTCGCCGAACCGGCAGAAATCATTCTCGAGGTTCCATCGCTGATCTCAGAGCCGCTGGCGTTACCCTGCCCCAGCTCTGCCGACATTTGCGAAACCGTTTTTGATGAGCGTCTGATCGCTCTCAACGATCCCGAGTCATCAAAACTCAAGCCGTTCAAAAGCCTGGTATCGAACCTGCAGATCAGCATTTCAGAGTCGCAGACGAGAATCGTCCTGGTTGGCTCATCGCGTTCGGGCGCGGGACGCACGACTTTGCTGGCCAATACTGCAATATTGCTTGCGCAGACCGGCTATTCGGTTCTGATGGTCGATGCCAACTTCCGAAAACCAGAACTGCACAGACTTTTCGACCTGACCAATGAAAGAGGTCTGTCTGAAGCACTGCGTGGTACCGACCCACGTCTGCTGATCAAAGAAACCTCAGTTGAGCGTCTTTCGCTGCTGACCGCCGGTATCGTTCCGGCTAACCCGGCCGAGGCGCTGGGTTCACAGGAAATGATCGAACTGCTGGGCAATCTGAGAAGACGCGTCGAGATCATTCTGATCGACACCCCTGCCCTGCTTGAATACCCGGAAGCAGGCATAATGGCCGGTCATACCGGTGCCATGGTATTTCTGCATCGCGAAGGTGAACCCGAAGACGATCTGCACGCATCGCGCAAGCTGCTCAAGAATGTGCGGGCGCGGGTATTCGGTTACGTTAAAATCTGAGGTTGCAAAGCTGGCGACAGCAGGCTAGAATTACCTCGAATTATAAAAACGAGGCCACTGAGCGATGCAGCTTGATTTTACTACACATGCTCCTCTGATACTGGCTACTGCGGTAGCCAGTATCGCTGTTATTACCGATCTGCGTGACGGGCGCGTCTACAACTGGCTGACATTTCCGGCCATACTGCTCGGTTGGCTGCTCAACCTTTATCTACACGGGCTTTCCGGCCTTGGCTACAGCGTAGTTGCAACTCTGCTCGGGATTATTCTATACATGCCCGGCGGATTATTTGGATTGATCGGCATGGGCGACGTAAAACTACTTGGTGCGCTTGGTGCCATCGGTGGTTCCAACTATGTAGCAAACATTTTCCTGTATTCATCTGCTCTCGGAATTCCGCACGCAGTGCTGGTTCAACTGCTGAATTACGGCAAAGACGCGCTCTGGATGATTTACACGAGTTTCAGCACCGGCGTCGTGCTCCAGAAAACAATTCACAAAGAGAACAACGACCTGCTAAAAGCAGGCAGATATAGATTCCTCATGGGCATAGACATTTTCATTGCCTGTATTATAAGCTGGTTTCACGTCTTCAACATCAGCTGGTAGCGATCTGTAAAAAGTCCTGGCAAAGTCGCAATTACCCTGCCTTTTTATAAAAATTTCACTTGCAAATTGTACATTTGACTTCCTGTAATAAAAAATCTGCCATCAGGCCGATTTTTTTTGCCGTTGCCTGGAGCGTTAACCTGTGGTATATTGCGGATTAAAATCAGTGTCGAGGAGGATCCTCACAAGTGAACAGAAGAGCGATCGTCGTAGCATTGCTGGCCAGTCTGGCCATATCGATGCTTCTCTGGAGCAGGCTACAGAAGGGCCCAGCCGGCCCGGTAGTAGCACCCGTTGTACAACAACCGACTATAATAAAAAAAGCGGTTATTGTCAGTAAAAAGGCTGTTGCCGCGCGCACCAGACTTGAACCGGCCATCATCAAGGACTCATTCGAGGTCAAAGAACTCATCGCCTCGGCTGTTCCTGAGCTGGCTATCACAGATATAGCGTCACTGACCGGGCGCTACACCTCTGTAACTATCCTTCAGGGTGATATCATGACCGAAAGACGCCTGATGGATGCGAATCAGATACCCAATCTGGCGCGAGCGGTTCCTCCCGGCAAACGCGCTGTATCCATAGCAGTTTCAAAGGTTACTTCAGTCGGCGGCTTTGTACAGCAGGGCGACTTCGTCGATGTCATCGCGACCTTCAAGCCTCGCGGCAGTGAACCAGTTACCAAAATCGTGCTTCAGGACATTCAGGTTCTGGCGGTAGGTGGTTCTTATCAGTTTGCCGGCGGTATTCCGACAATGACCCCCGCAATATCTGCAGCCAAAGTTGATCTGATCACACTTGCGGTCACACCTGAAGAACTTGAAAAAATGATTCAGCTCGATGACAGCACCACTTTCAAATTCGTGCTCAAAAACCCGAATGATAAAGACAAACGCGTAGTCACCAAGGGTGCGACCCAGCGTTCGGTTCTGCAGGAAATCGGACACCCCGACTATATTCAGGTAACGACTCCGACGAGCGATGATGCTACTGGCGCCAAGGTAGTAGTTACCGCCCCCATCGATGACGGCAAGGTCGAAATAATGTACGGTGCCATCAAGAAAAGAGAAGTCTATAAATACGGCGGCCCGGCTGCTGCAAAATTCCAGCAGTTGCCCGACAAAGTGCCATCTTACACACCGGCAGGCATGGAAAGCGCTGAAAGCACATCTTCCGGTTATCAATCCCCGGCCGAGTCAGGAGAATAGTCATGATCAAGCGAGCATTATTCAACCGAACCAGTCTTTTCGTGCTGCTTCTCCTTGTGATCACCGGTGTTGTTCAGTCTCAGCTCGACGCCTCAGAAAAACTGATGATTCCACTTGGCAAATCAGTAGCGATACCCGCGCACGGCGTTAAAAAAATTCTTGCTGTCAAAGAAGGCATCGTTGACGTTCTCAACGTATCAGAAGAAGAAATCATCCTGGCCGGCCTTGGCGAAGCCCCGGCCGCGACCCAGCTTATCCTCTGGGATATGACCGGCCGCCGTGTTTATGATGTCGAGACATATTCAGAGCAGGGCGTCATTACGGCAAAGTTTGCCTCGATCGTTGGCAATCAGAATATTCAACTGGTAATGTTCCCTGATTCTGTCTATCTCAAAGGGCAGGTAAGCAGCGAAGAAGAGAAAAAACGTGCTGAAACCGTGGCATCAAGCCTGATCCAGGATCGCAAGATCGTAAACCTGATCGAATTTGAAGTTACGGCACCATCACTTCAACAGCGAATCGAAGCCGCCATCAAGCTTCCGACCGTCAAGGTTACAGTTCTTTCGCCTGATTATGACGCCACAAACCAGAACTCCACGGGCAATGCCTCAGCCTCTACAAATATTCGCGTAATGCTTCAGGGCACCGTTAAAGATCAAAATGATTACATTCATCTGACCGAAACGGTATTGGGTTTTGTTCCAAATGAAGACAGCATAAGCAACCTCGTCATCATCGAAGACCCGATTCAGGTTGTCTTCCAGGCCTACATTCTGCAGGTCAGCAAAAACAACACCCGCGACCTCGGCATTGAATGGGGCGGCGACGGCAGCGGCCTCGGCTCACTCAAATATCTGGAAAATGCCAGCAACGACTTTCTTGGCACGGCAGCTGGTGGCGGCGCGCCAGTTCCCAAATACATGAATCCGTTCTATATGAACAACATCAACCGTTTCGAGCGCATCGCCGCAATGGTCAGAGCCTGGGAAACCAGCGGTAAGGCCAAGGTCATCGCCAATCCGAAACTCCTCGTTTATGCCAATGCCACCAAGCAGAAGGTTGCAGCATCCGGCTGGTTCGAAGAAAAAGATTCATCTGAAAGCGATACTTCTCTGGAAAAGGATGCGGGTCTCGCTTATGTCAATGTAGGTCAGACAGTCCAGTATCCGGCCAGCATCGATGCCGCCGGCAACCCCGTCTATCAGTCTCTCGAAGCATCTCTCAAGCTTGCCATCAGAGATATGTACATTCACAATGGTGAACTCAAGTTCTCGGTTTTTGCCAAACAGGAAGAGCCAAGCTATCTCCGGGGTAACGAAGGCCCGCCTGACGTTCTGAAAAGAAGCATCATGACCACGGTCAAGATCAAAGATCAGGAAACTATCGTTCTCGGTGGCCTGATTAACCGAACACAGGGCGTCTCCTGGAAAGGTGTCCCGCTTCTCAGCAAGATACCCTATCTTGGTCGTCTCTTCAAAAGCAAATCAACAACCAACAGCGAAAACGAACTTGTCATTCTGCTCACCCCCAAGATCACCAACCGCGACAAAGATCTGGCGGGCAAAAGCAGGTTCGAAGAAGTGCCGGTTCCCAGGCGCTCTGACCGACTTGAAAAACTGCACAACATGTTTCAGGAAATCAAGTCAAGCCATGTTCCCTTGAAAGAATAATGATCTCAGGTGCCTCGAAGCGGGGTTAGGAAGCTTCGAGGCACTTAACCAAATCTGGAAGTCCAAATTGTCGACAACACCTAGAATAAAACTGCTCATAGCAGACGACATGGACGAGTTGCGCTCGAACGTAAGAAGAATGTTAAATAACCAGGACAACATCAGGATCGTCGGAGAGGCACGCAATGGGCGTGAAGCTTTGGATCTGGTTAAAGAGCTGCAACCGCACGTCGTGCTGATGGACATCAACATGCCCGAAATCGACGGGCTGAAAGCAGCTGAAATGCTGGCGAAAGACTTCCCCAACGTTCAGACCGTCATCATGTCCATTCAGGGCGAGCAGGAGTATTTCCGCCGCGCGATGAAGGCCGGCGCCAAAGACTTCCTGATCAAGCCGTTCTCGACCAACGATCTGATCGATACCATTCAGAATGTCTTCAACAAATGGGTAAAAGATCGTCCAGAGCTGTTCGCCAATGAACCCAGAGCCGACATTCTCACCTTCTTCGCCACCAAGGGCGGAGTCGGCCGCACGACGCTTGCGGTCAATCTGGCCGCCGGACTGGCAAGCAAAGGCAAGAAAGTTCTGCTGATCGATGCTTCCTTGCAGTTCGGCGACGTCGCGATAACCCTCAATCAACCGGCCAAACGCACCATTTACAACCTTGTCGAAACCGGCGAAGAAATCACGCTCGGCGAAATTGAAAAGAACATAATTAAACACGAATCTGGCATAGATCTGCTGCTGGCGCCAAAAGAGCCTGCATTTGCCGATGCGGTAAAAAGCGAACACTTTCTCAAGATTATCGAAAATGTCGAGACCCTGTATAACTACATTATCTTCGACATGCCCCCCAGCATTACCGAAAAAGAGCTTGCCATACTCGACCGCAGCAACATGGTTCTGCTGGTTGCTACTCTCGAAATCAGTTCGCTGAAAAATACCAAGATCTGCCTCAAAACTTTCAGCGACATCAATTTTGATCTTTCCAAGATCAAGCTGATCCTGAACAAGGATATCCCGAACGTCGGTTTCGGCAAAGAAGACCTCGAGGCCGGTCTGTCGATTCCGGTTTATGCTACCGTACCCATGGAATCCGAGATAGCTCAGCGCTCTCTCAACCATGGCGAGGCTTTTGTTCTCAAGTCACCGGCCAGCGCGATCGCCCGCTCGATTCTCGGAATGGTGGATCGGCTGGTAGGCACTGATTCCGGCCCTGCGACCGGCAAGAGTGCTATATTCAAAATAAAAGACCTGATTTTTGGTTCTTAATCTGGAGGTAAACAGATAATGGGTGGTCTGCTTTCACGTCTCAACGAAGAAAAGAAAACTACTGACAAATCGGGGATTCTCGATGCCGCTTCAACCCGCGAAATAACCGGTTTTGAGCGCCTCAAGGACCGTGTCCACACCAAGCTTATCGATGATATGCCTGCGGCCATCATGGCCGAACAAAATATGGACAAGAAGCGCAACATGTTGCGCGAACGCATTCTGGCCGTAGTCGCTGAAGAAAGCCCAAAAGCCAACGTCACGCTGGCACAGCGCGAGATTGAAGCCCTGTCGGCTACTCTGCTCGACGACATGATCGGTTTCGGCCCGATACAGCCTCTGCTCGATGAAGAAGACATCTCTGAAGTCATGGTCAATGGCCCGTTTCAGATCTATTACGAAAAGAAGGGCAAGCTGATCCTGTCTGACATCAAATTCAAAGACAACGACCATGTAATGCGCATTATCGAACGCATCGTCGCCCCGATCGGCCGCCGTATCGACGAGTCGGTGCCTTATGTCGATGCCCGTCTGCCAGATGGCTCGCGCGTTAACGCGATTATTCCGCCGCTGGCGCTCAATGGTCCGACCATTACCATCCGAAAATTCAAAAAAGAAGCTCTCGGCATCGCCGACCTGGTGAAATTCGGAACTCTCACTCAGGAAATGGCTGAATTCATCGAGGCCTGCATCAAGGTTCGCCTCAATATCGTCGTCTCTGGTGGTACCGGTTCTGGTAAAACGACGACCCTGAACATTCTCAGCTCGTTCATTCCTGAAGATGAACGCATCATCACCTGCGAAGACGCGGCTGAACTTCAGCTGCGCCAGCCTCACGTAGTGCGCCTCGAAACCCGACCAGCCAACATTGAAGGCAAAGGTGAAGTTGCAATGCGAGAACTGATCAAAAATACGCTGCGCATGCGCCCTGAGCGGGTAATCGTCGGTGAATGCCGCGGTGGCGAAGCTCTCGACATGCTTCAGGCCATGAACACCGGTCACGATGGCTCATTGACCACGGGCCACGCCAACACTCCGCGCGACATGCTGGCCCGTCTCGAAACCATGGTTCTGATGGCCGGTATGGATCTTCCGGTTCGCGCCATTCGCGAACAGATAAGCTCGGCCGTTCATCTGATCATTCAGCAGTCCCGCCTCAAGGACGGTTCACGTAAAATCACCTTCATCACAGAGATCCAGGGAATGGAAGGCGACAAGATCGTCACTCAGGATATTTTCAAATTCGAACAGACAGGTGTCGATGAGAAGGGTAAAATCCTGGGCAGACTGAAGCCAACCGGAATCAGACCAAAGTTTGCCTCCAAGTTCCAGGAATCTGGAATAAAGCTGCCACAAAACATATTCACCGATACCTCGAGAGGATGGTAATAACTTGTTACAGATAATCTTCATAATATTCTCGGCGATCGCAACACTGTTTTTCGTGCTGCTGCTGTTCTCGCTGCTGGGTAAACCGCCGGGCGAAGAAGTCCGCGCCCGCATGGAACAGTATCTGGTCGAAACCGAGATGGCGGCCTCAGATTATCACGACCCTGATGAAGAAGCCACGCCTCGTGAAGACATCGAGAATACCGACGACGACTGGGTAAAAGAAAACCGCGGCGGGCAGGGCGGCATAAAAAAGATCGTCGCCAATGTCGGCACGATAATTACGCCGCGCGGCATGGCGATGAGAATAGCTGCAGAACTTGCCAAGGCCGACGTTCCGCTAAAAGCGAACGAATATGTTGCCATCCAGTTTCTGGCGGTAACACTGTCGCTGTCTTTCGGCATGATCATCTTCAAGAACATAGCGGTTGCAGTCGGTCTGGCTGTGCTCGGCTACTTTACGCCAGTAGTCTGGGTAAAAATCAAAAAAATGCAGCGCGTGCGTGAATTCAACGAACAGATTCTCGACACGCTGATAATGCTGGCAAATGGTCTCAAGGCCGGCTACTCGTTTCTCCAGGCAATGGAGATGGTCTCTCGCGAAGCTCCGCCTCCCATGGGCAAAGAACTCAAGCGCGTCCTCAAAGAAAACAGCCTTGGCGTAAATCTTGAAGACACTCTTCTGGCACTCAACGATCGCGTCGAAAGCGAAGACTGGGATCTGGTAACCACAGTCGTTCTAATTCAGAGACAGGTTGGTGGTAACCTCGCCGAGATTCTCGACAAAATCGGTTTCGTCATCAGGCAGCGCATGAAAATTAAGGGGGATATTCAGACCAAGACGGCACAGGCAAAGATATCCGGCTTACTGGTCGGCACTCTACCGCTTGGCATAGGCTTTATGATTTATCTGATCAACCCCAAATTTATTATGAAACTTTTCACCTTTAAAAGTGGCGCTTTTAGAGGTTGGTATGTGGTACTTTTCGGGATTTTCTGGGAAGTCCTGGGCATGTACATCATTATGAAAATCGTCGATATCGAAGTGTGAGGAAGTATAAATGAATCTGTTATTTATCATAGTCGGCGGATTTATAGTATTTCTGGTAATCTTGCTGCTGTTTCCATCTGGCGGCAAAAGCGATATTCAGAACCGACTGGCAGCCTTCGACGAAGGCATGCCTGCCGACTCGGTTGCAACCGTTCAGGAAGCGGAGCTCAACAAGCCATTTGTAGATCGGGTAATCAGGCCGTTTCTGGCAAGAATGGCCGGGAAACGCGACCCCAAAGACCTCAAGAAGGTTCAAAAAAGTTCGCTAAAAAAGGAACTGGCTCAGGCAGGGTATCCAGGCGGACTCACCGTCACCGAATTCGCTGTTTTGCAAAATCTTTTCAGAGTAATATTTCCCGCTACCATAGCAGCCATGTGCCTGGTTTTTCTTCCTGGATTGCTGGTATTGGGGACGGCTGTCGGAGCAATCCTTGGCTTTCTCGGGCCCAGACTATTTATCCAGCGAAGAATTGCCGATCGCCTGCACAAAATTCAGCGCCAACTGCCTGACGTTCTTGACCTGCTTACCGTCGCGGTAGAAGCCGGCCTTGGTTTTGACGCGGCCTGCGACAAAGTTGTCGAAAAAATGCGCGGTCCGATCCCTGAGGAATTCAGCCTAACTCTGCGCCATATGCGCATGGGTCAAGCGCGACGTGATGCTTTCAAAGGCATGGCCGAACGCGTAGATCACCCAGATCTCAACGGCTTTGTTTCAGCAATTATCCAGGCTGACCAGCTAGGTGTTTCGATCGGCCAGGTTCTGCGCATCCAGTCAGAGCAATTGCGCGACAAGCGCCGGCAACGTGCAGAAGAAGAAGCAGCCAAGGCTCCGGTTAAAATGATGATTCCGCTGGTTTTCTTTATTTTTCCCAACGTCGGTATCGTTATCGGCGCTCCAGCTGCATTCCAGATCGTCGATGAAATGAGCAAAACCAAAATGGCTGGTGGCGAAGGGCAGTGATGACAACATTGCGAGTAACCAATACCAGGGGCGAGAGCCTGGTCGCCGACCGGGTAAAAGTTGCTGACAGCTTCTGGCAGCGCTTTCGCGGCATGATGCTGACGCCGGAACCTTCCGACGGTGAGGGTCTGCTGTTGTCGCCCTGCAATTCGATACACATGATGTTCATGCTCTACCCGATCGACGCGATTTTTCTCGATGCCGGTCTCAAAATCAGGGCACTCTACGAAAAATTGCCGCCCTGGATCGGCTTTTCAAGTATTCATAAAGACGTGAATTCTGTTCTTGAACTAAAATCAGGAACTATCAACAAAACAGGCGTCAGGATCGATGATATCCTGAGAATGGAGAGGACAGAGTGTTGAATAATATTGGTAAATCTAGTGCCCTCAAAGGAGACCGAGGCATGAAGGAAAAATATTCTATGTTCAGATTCGTTTTCGCCTCACTGGCATGCTGCCTGCTGGCAGCTGCATTGATAACCGGCTGCGGCGGCGGCAACAACCCGTCCGGCCCAACCAGTTCGACAACAGCAGCCGCTGCCTACGACAACTTCCCTTCAAATGCGACAGGAAGTGTTACTTTGAACGGCCTGCTCATCGATCTGACTACCCAGAACCTTATCAATTCTACAGCTGCAGATATCTATATCACAGTAGAATATATTGGCACTTCATACAAAAAGACCATAGCTGCTGTTGATAATCGTGCATTTACCTTCTTTGAACTTCCTGAAGGTCAGTATATGATTACAGTAGAAGACAAAGGTGGCGTCTACGATCCTTCTAATCCTCTGATTCAGGAATTATCAGCGGGAAAGGTCAATATATCCATACCTTTGTCGCCAAAAACAGGTACTGCAACGACGTCTTCATTGAATTTCTTTGCCACTGTCCTCGACGGATCTCTTAAGAACCCGATAATGTTTGCAACTGTTGATGTGACTATTGAAAATGTCGCGAACCTGACATTCCAGGCCACAACTCTGCAAACAGGTGAATTTTCTCTTCTTGGACTGGCATCCGGGACTTATACAGTCAAAATATCTAAAGACGGATATGTCGAGGTATCAAAAACACTTATCATCAGCGACAAAATTATGTTTGGCAACCAGGAAATCGTTGCCGCAGATATAGATACCTTCAAAGACGGTGGTGGTACTAACAGAACAGGTTATTATCTCGGGGAACTCCTCATGTCACCCAAGTTTACCAATACTGGCGGACTTGCCGGAATTCTGCTTGATGCCAATAAAAACCCGATTCCCTCAACAACCAAACTCGATCTGATTTATCTCAAGACCCCTAAAGACCCGGTAGGCCCGGGAACTATCATTCCTAATGTCAAGCCTAATGTTCTTGGTTATGTTTCGTTCAAGAATCTGCCGGCAGGTGAATATGTTCTGGCTGAAGCAAACGACTACGTAACCCCAACCATAAACTGGACAGCCTCTGCAACCTATGATGCAGATGGCAACATCTCGGGTTGGTCCTTTACCCCCGCCAGCAAGCTGGTAACTCGCATCTGGCTCGGCGTTACTCCTGGCCTTGTAACTCCGATACCTGAACAGGAATAGTAGAAATCTCTGGAATGAACCTGTCCAACAGACAGGTTCATTCTTTTTTTTTGTAACCCGAAATAGAGGATTTTCTGAAACAAAAATTTCAGGTTTGTTTGAGCATGATTTTTGCTTATATTATATTAGAGAATGTTTTTGCCATAAGGGGGCAACTCCATGTTTAAGAAAAATTTGTTGAATGTGCGACGGGGTGGCGCACTTGTGATGACCGGTCTGGCCGCTATTTTCATGTTGGGCATGACCGCTCTGGTAACCGACATTGGCTATCTTTATTACAGCCAGTCGCATCTACAGACAGCAGTGAACGCTGGCTGGAAGGCTGGCTATGACAGAATGCTCGAAATAGTTCAAGGAGCTTACGCTCCTGCTCCCGGCAGTACCCAGGATCAGGCGATAAGAGCGCATATTCTCGATGTGATGGCACAGAATG
>JAKJFO010000220.1 GCA_022704885.1 Candidatus Rifleibacteriota bacterium
ATTATGTAGAAGCCTGCGGCCGCTTCGTAGATGAAGGCCTGACGACGCAGCGAACTCAAATCATCGATCATTGCAAACTCCACAGTTAATTTGCACAGCATCCGCATCTAGTATAATATAAAATCGCATACTTAACCAGCAGGCGGAACTCCTCATGAAAATAGTCACTTTCAATGTCAATGGTATCAGATCAAGACTTCACCAGCTGCAACTGCTCATCGCGAAACACCGGCCTGACATCATCGCTGTTCAGGAAATCAAGTGCGTCGATGACGCTTTTCCGTACGCTGCAATCGAAGAACTGGGCTATCATAGCGAGGTCTTCGGGCAGAAGGGGCACTACGGCGTTGCTCTGCTGTCATTGAAAAAAGCAGTCGATGTCCGCCGCAATTTCCCTGGCAGTGATGCTCAGGCTCAGCGTCGACTGATTGTCGGCACCTGGGTTGATGCTCAAAAACGGCCACTGGTCGTAATGAACGGCTATTTTCCACAGGGCGAAAGTCGTGAACACCCCGAAAAGTTTCCGGCAAAGCAGAAGTTCTACGCCGACCTGCTTGCTTATCTGAAGTCTGACTTCAAACCTTCTGACAATCTGCTTATTGTGGGCGACATGAACGTGGCCCCAACCGATCTCGATATCGGAATCGGCGACAAAAATGCGCAACGCTGGCTGAAAACTGGTAAATGCTCGTTCCTGCCAGAGGAACGCGAATGGCTGAACCGACTGATGGCATGGGGTATGCGCGATCTCTACCGAGAACTGCACCCCGACTGCAACAAGTGGTTCAGCTGGTTCGACTATCGTTCGGGTGGTTTCGAAGACGAGCCCAGAAGGGGTCTGCGCATCGACCTGATGCTGGCGACAGCATCACTAAGAGAGCGCTGCGTCAGCGCAACCATCGACTATGAAATAAGAGGCATGGAAAAGCCCTCCGACCACGCGCCAGCACTGGTCGAATTCGACTGAAAGCGGCTGTATCAGTCGCTGTGGCAGACATCGTAATCAGGGCAGCGACCTTCTGAAGTCTGGCATTCAAGCAGTCCCTGAGTCTTGCCGACGCAGGCGATCTTCATGCCGGTCTGGCGGCGTGACTTTCGATTCAGTTCGATTTTTTCCTTGCGCAGCTCGACGACTTCATCATCAGTGAGTCTTTTTGCCGGATTGACCATATATTACTGTTATTCCTCCTGGATTGCATTATCAAGTCGGCATAGAGTAACGCTTTCGGCGGATTTTTTCAACTCTTTCCAACAAAATTCGCGAAGCATGAACAGCTGCATGTGATATAATCTTCACTGCAACAAACAACAGTGGAATGAAGATGACAGAGTTATCTACACCTTTTCTGGAAGATTCACTTGAGGCGATACCCTGCGGGCACTCCTGCCGGGCATTGGATTTTCTGCAGCAGATTTATCACGCCGCGCCAATCGGCATGGTTGTAGTAGATGAAAAGCAGGAAATTGTCAGGCTCAACCGCCGGTTCGCCGCTATGATCGGGCTTGAATCTGAATCATGCATCGGTGTCAGAATCGGCAGGCTGCTGCCGACGCTGGCTAACAAGCTGGGGCATCTTCTCACAGATATCAGCGCCGATATGAGCGCGGGCAGCGAGCAGGAGTTCACTTTTCGCCTCGATGGCGAGCTGCGCACCTGGTCGATCACCGCCTACCCGGTGCGCCGGCAGGACACTGAGACTGCGGCGGTCAGTCTGATCATTCACGATATCACTCAGTTACGCAAGGCAGAAGGTGATCTCGCCGAGGCGCTGAACCAGATCAAGGCCCTCGAAGAAAAACTACGCCTCGAAAATGCGCTGCTTAAGGGCGAAATCGCCAGAGAAAGCGAGCATTCTCACATGGTTGGCAGTAGTCAAAGCCTGCGTGAAGCGATTGGCAAAATCCGGCAGGTAGCACCAACCGACGCCACTGTTCTGATCAGCGGCGAAACAGGAACGGGTAAGGAGCTCGCCGCCAGAGAGATTCATCGTCTGAGCAGACGTATCGATCAGCCGATAATCGTGGTGAACTGTGCGGCATTGCCTGCCAATCTGATAGAAAGCGAGCTCTTCGGCCATGAAAAGGGCTCTTTTACCGGCGCGATAGCACGTAAAATCGGCAGATTTGAAATAGCTGACGGAGGTACGATTTTTCTTGATGAAATTGGCGAAATGCCGCTGGAATTGCAGAGCAAGCTATTGCGTGTCCTGCAGGAAAACCAGATCGAGCGTATCGGCAGCCACAAACTGATAGATATCGATGTCAGGGTGATAGCTGCCACCAATCGCACGCTGTATGACGAGGTAAAGGCCGGTCGCTTTCGCGAGGATCTGTTTTTCAGGCTGAACGTCTTTCCCATCCATCTACCAGCCCTGCGTGAGCGCGGCAGTGACGTCATCGAAATTGCCACCGACTACATGTATTTCTGCGCACGCAAACATGGCCGTAATATCAAGGCAATATCTCAGGCTTCGCGGCAAAAACTGCTCGAATACAGCTGGCCGGGCAATATTCGCGAACTACGCAATCTGATCGAGCGTTCGGTGATTTTGTGTCAAACCGACACACTCGAACTCGAAATTCCTTATTCGCAGTCTGCAACCATGCCAGCCGAACAAAAGGCTTCGCCAGGTACCCTGAAAACTCTCGCTGAAGTGCAAAAACTTCACATTCAGCAGATTCTTGAGCGAACAGCCTGGCGGGTACGGGGAGAGCACGGAGCCGCTGAAATACTGGGCCTAAAGCCAACAACTCTCGAATCAAAAATGAAAAAGCTCGGTATTTCGAGAAAACCACGCTCTGCTTAGGGCACTCCAGCTGTCACCAGCTCACAATCAGCCTCATAACATTTGCCGCGAAATGGCATGACAATTGCTAAGTTAATAGCAGGCATGTAAATCGAATAAGAAAGAGCAACGGCAATGATTATCCTGTTCAACATACTAATGATCTGGGTAAGATTCATAATGCTTATTTCTGCCGTAAAACAAGCTGTCAGAAACGGTCAAAACCGACAGGCTATTTATCGCTGAATACACAGTATCTGCCACACAGACATGCGAGGGCTGCTTCCAACTGAAGCAGCCCTTTTAAACTGGCGAGAATCGTTGTCGATGTTGATATTGTTGTTTACCGTAATCCTGAAGTGTTTTATCATATCGTCATGAAGACCATGTTAACAATGCTTTTTGTCTGCTTGATCGAAAACGGGTTATCAGAGACCGACATGCCGGCAACGTATGGCTTCCAGACACCGCCATCCAGAATATGCGTCACGACAGGAGCGGGTGGGCGCGTTTGATGTATGTAGAACGTCTTGACCGCATTACTGGGATTTCCGGCAAAGTCGGAGACATCAACCGTAAGTCTTATCTTACGGTAGTTCTGCCTTATGAGTCCCCAGTCATTTGGGAAAAAGTTGATCTGTTTATTACCATCATTCGAAATCGTTCCTGGCACAGGGTTCCAGCTGGGTGTCACCAGATTGGGATCGCCTTCAGTAGGCATAGCGGCGTATTCACACTTATATTGTGCCGTAGAAAAGTCGATACCAGAACCAGTTTCCGTTACAATAGCATAAATAAGACCGACCTGACACTGAAACAAGGCATTCGACCGACACCCGGAGTTACCATACCAGATGGAAATCGCAGGACCGGCGGTGTCGACCACAACCGGCACGGCGCCGCTGAGTTCGCTGATGAAAATTCCATCGAAGGCCTGAGCAGCAAAAGAATAAGAACCCTGCAGGTGTGAGCTCAACGTAATCGACCAGACACCATCTGAGGCTGTGGTTCCGGTGGCGATCTGAACGGAATTGCGGTAAAGCCTGATTTCTGTGGCGGCTTCGGCATTACCTCTGATCACAAATGTATCACTGTTAGAATACATTGTCGTATCAGGAGCTACAGCTTTGCCGTATATGTGTGTGATGGTCGGGGCGTTGATGGCGTAAACGATAGAAGGCAGACATACAAATGATGTAACCATCAAACACAGAACAAAAGTGAAACAACTCTGCCATAATGATGATTTACTAACAGGGTTAACGAACAACCGGTCTGGTACATAAAATGACCGACCGGCGGCTGATCTGGGCTCCCTGTTTGGGGTGTGCCCCATGTATGCCCCCTGCTGCTCGAATAACCCCAACTTAATTGTAGAAGATTTTGGTATTTATGTAAAGAAGCGCCGGCAGACTGCAGCAATTCTCGGGCAGCATGACGATCAAAAAAAGCGATGTATCAAAATTATGACCTCTGTTGATGCAGGCTTTACAGCTCACCAAAAATCGTTTGAGAGACTGTTCGGAGACGTAAAAAAAACGACAGAATAAAGCAGCAAATCTATTGACAGCGTTGCTGCCCGATGGTAGAATAGATTCTTCCCAAATTTCAGATGGATCAGCTTGAGATTGAGAAATTTTCTTCAGTTAAACAATTCTTTCAAGGCGAATAATGCTGCCAGGTGGGGCAAGACCTGAGCAGCGGGTGTTTTGTGTATCTTTATCCCCGCAGCCACTGCGGGGTCATTTTTTTGAAGGCTTAACTTTATCATAGAGGTAGACAGATGGACGAACTACAGGAAAAGACAACTGAGAACAACGAAGAAATCGAACAGGTCACGGTAACACTGCCTGATGGCAGCAAACATAAGCTTGCCAAAGGCCGGCCGATAATTGAACTGACGAAAATTCTGCCACAACCGCAGGATCTTCCCTATATATGCGCAAAAGTGAACAATGAAGTTCAGAGTCTCGACTTTTCGCCAGAAATGAACTGTAATATCGAGTTTCTCAACTACAAATCGCCACAGGGTCGCGACTGCTACCGGCGCAGCATGACCTTCGTCCTTGCCCGCGCAATCATGGAACTTTACCGCAACGCCCGCCTCGCTATCGACCATTCGATCGGCAACGGCTATTTTTACGATCTTTTTACTGATGTTCCGGTCTCTGAGCATATTCTCGGCTATATCAAGACCAAGATGATCGAAATCATCAACAAAGACGAAGCGTTCGGCAAAAAGACAATGACCCGAACCGAAGCCATCGCTTTGTTCAACCGCGAAGGCTACCCCGAAAAAGCACGTCTGCTCAAAAATCTCAACACAGACAAGGTCGGCATCGTATCCTGCTGGAAATACATCGATCTTGACTTTGGCGCCATGGTTCCTTCTGCAGGTTATCTCAAGGTTTTCGACCTCAAACAATATGCCCAGGGTTTTGTTCTGCTGTTCCCTGAAAACGATGACCCTTCAGTACCCGGCCAGATAAGACGCCAGCCCAAGATTTTTCAGGCTTATCGCGAAAGCAAGCACTGGGGCAAGATTCTTGAGGTCAATAACGTCGGGCGCCTCAACGAGCGCATTAAAGACGGTACAATTTCTGATTTCATCAAGACCGCCGAAGCTCTGCATTCGAAAAAGATTCAGGAAATCGCCGACGAAATCACCAGCCATCCTTCGATTCGTATCGTGCTGATCGCCGGACCTTCGAGCTCGGGCAAAACCACCTTCAGCAAGCGTCTCTGCACTCACCTTAAAGTCAATGGCCTGCGCCCGGTCGCCCTGTCGCTCGACAATTACTTTCTCGATCGCCAGCACACCCCGCGCGACGAGCATGGTGACTACGACTTCGAATCGATCTATGCCCTAGACCTCGAACTGTTCAACCAGCATCTGCGTGAACTGCTCGACGGTAAAGTCGCACAGATCCCAGAATTCGATTTCCACACCGGCCATCGCAAGGATAAAACCGACCCGATGCGGATCAATGAAGACCAGATCATCATCATCGAAGGCATTCACGGCCTCAACGACGAATTGACCAGATCAGTACCGGCTGACTGCAAATACAAAATCTACATCAGCGCCCTCACCCAGCTGGTCATCGATGACTACAACCGAATAGCCACCACCGACACCCGCTTGATCAGGCGCACCGTGCGCGACAGCAAATACCGTGGCTATTCAGCCGAAAATACTTTCAACCGCTGGCCTTCAGTGCGCCGCGGCGAAGAGCGCAACATCTTCCCATTCCAGGAATGTGCCAATACCGTTTTCAACTCAGCCGTACCATACGAGTGGGCTGTTCTACGACCGATTGCAGAACCGCTGCTTCTCGATATTCCGCCCGAAAGCGCGTCTTATACTCAGGCCCGGCAGATCCTGAGAACACTCTCGTTCTTCGCTCCGCTCGACCCCAAAGAAGTGCCGCCAACTTCGATTCTGCGTGAATTCATCGGCGGCAGCTCGTTCCAGTACTGAGCTGACTGGTAAAATGATTAAACCGGCGGCGAAATCGGCTGATTTAAAACCTCTTCTCGAAAAGGTTCTCTCCGATTTCCCGCCGGTCGCACGTACAAAAGCCGACCCGATTCAGTTTCCGCGCTGGTTTTTCGAACAGCGCCGGCCGGCGGCCGAAATCGAAGCCATCGCCCTGTTTTCGGCAATGCTGGCTTATGGCTCGGCCGCCCAGTTTATCAAAAAGATCGAGCAGACCCTCGATGCCTGTAACTGGCGATTTCTCGATCTGATCCTTGACCTGAAAAAAGCCACAAACTTCAAGTGGCCGGCATATCGCCTGAGCACCGGCGATGAAATCGGAATTTTCGCGAGAGCGGTCGGCAGCCTGATCGGTCGCCACAAAAGCCTCAAAGTCCTTTTTCTCAAAGGATATACGCCCGGAAAAAGCATTCGTGCAGG
>JAKJFO010000221.1 GCA_022704885.1 Candidatus Rifleibacteriota bacterium
TGGCGCAGAACCGCCATGCGCTCAACCCCGCTGGCACCGACCACTTCGCGACCGGCAAGTCGAGCCTGGCCGCTGTCAGCTTCATATATCCCCATCAAAACCCTTGCCAGAGTCGATTTTCCTGAGCCACTCTCTCCGAGAATTCCGAGAGTTTCGCCCCTGGCAACTGAAAAGCCCGCAATATTCAGCGCCATAACCCGCGAGGCAGCGGCGCGACTGAAAAAACGCCTGAAACGCTGCGCCAGAGTATCTTCGACGACAAAACTTTTGCGCAGCTGACCGACCGAAAGAATCGGGTCGGCTACAGCCTGATAATTTTCAGATTGGTGCGGCATTTTTTTCAACAATCAGCGAAATTCTGCAAACATCATCGACAACAGCAGATGAATTTTTGAACCCTTTAATACCAGAAATAGCCGGTTCAGCTCTTCAGCGGGTAGAAGCAGGCGACTTTGCGGCCGTCGGGCAACGATTCTGAGCCGGGGCGCTCCATGCGGCATTTTTCCTGCGCAAAACGGCAACGGTCTGAATAAACACAGCCCGATGGCTTCTTGTCTGGAGCCGGCAGACTCCCGGGTATGGCAACCGGCAGCTTTCTTTCGGGTATCAGTCGCGGCAGAGCCGCGACCAGGTCAGCTGTGTAAGGGTGCGCCGGCGACGCAAGTATCTGGCGGGTTTCACCGTTTTCGACCAGACAGCCGCAGTAAAAAACCGCGAGATGGTCAGAAACCGCCCGAATGACACCCAGGTCATGGCTGATAAAAATCATCGTGCGCCCCTCGCCCTCAATCTGAGCACGCAGTTCGGCGAGCAGCTGCACCTGCAGTTCAGCATCAATAGCCGTTGTCGGCTCGTCGGCAATAATCAGATCCGGTTCCATGACCAGCGCCATGGCAATCATCGCCCGCTGTCGCATGCCACCACTCAACTGATGCGGGTAAGAATGAAGAAACTTCGCCGGGTCAGAGAAACCAGCACGCAGCAGCGCCCGGCTGACCTTTGCATCGACCTGCTCCCGCGCCGCCTTTGGCTCGTGCGCATAAACCGTTTCGCTTATCTGTTCGTAAAGCGTCATAAGCGGGTTCATCGCGGTCATCGGTTCCTGAAATATGAACCCGATGCGCCGGCCCCTGAATTTCTGCCAGGTCGCCTCATCAGCACCGATCAATGTCTGCCCGGCAAACTCTATCTGCCCTGAACGCCCCGAAACCACCGCCTCTGGAAAAAGGCCGGCAATGTTCATCGCCAGAACCGACTTTCCCGAGCCAGACTCGCCCGCGATCCCAAGACAGCGCCCGGCCGGAACCTCGAGCGAAATATCTTCCAGAACTGGCAACAGGCGCCCGTCAGTGGCACGAAGCTGCAGTGAAAAATTCTGTATTTTCAGCACTTTGGGCCGCCCCCGGTTCTACAGCTGCGATTCAGCCGGACCAAATAGAAGTTTCCAGTTCAGCACATCGTTCCAGATGGCGCTGGCAGCGGTTGATAAACCGGCCTCAGCGTGATAAAGACCGACATCCATCGGTCTAATCAGAAAAGCCATCGGACGGTGTTCTTCAAGATAAGCTGACAAGCTCGCAACCGCCTGATTGCGGTCTGTCGCGTCAAGCATCGAATCAAGCTCGTCAAGAGTTTTGTCGACCTGTTCGTCTTTAACACCGGCATAATTAAGGTTGTCAAGAATCTTTGGCGATGAATGCAGCAAGGCAACCCAGTTTCCACCTGTCGGAAACTGATAGCTGAGCAATGCCGTGCTGAACTCGCCCTGCCTCAGGCGTTTCGAAGCAAAATCAGACCACGAAACAGCTTCGACCACTGCTTTAACCTTTGCCCGCCCCAGATCCGCAACAATCTGGTCTGCGATCACCCGGCGCGAAAGATTGTCATCATTGATCAGAATCTTTATCTCGAAGGGGTTGCCGTTGATATCACGCCAGCCGTCATTGTTTGCATCTTTGATTCCGGCTGTTTCCAGCATCTTTTCGCCATTGGCGAAGCGAGTCTGGTATTCTTCTGGCGACGGCGCCCCTGAGGCCAGAATATTTGCATAAAGCGCGACACCGTCACCCGGAAACTGGTTTAAAATACGATTGCGGTCAACCAGCAGATCGAGGGCGGTGCGAATCTTTGCATCAGCCAGAGATGCATCGCGGGTATTGAAAACCCAGACCATCGCAGCCTGATTCGGGTATTTTACAAATTTCACCTGTTCGAGTTTCATGTTTTCAAGCTGCTCTGAAATCATCGAGGGCAGGTTGATCCAGTCGTACTTTTTCTGCCTGAAATTTGAAACCAGCTGCTGAAAATCGTAGTTGCTGTGAATCAGAACTACAGGTCGCGAAGCAACCCGATCATCGAAAAAATGCGGGTTGGCTTCGAGCAACAGATAAGAGCTTTTTTCGCGGGCTTTAATCATATACGGCCCAAGACCGACCGGTTTGTCAGCATACATTTCAAGCACAGAAGCAGCGCTGGCATTTTTGACCTCGCCAGCAGCCGAAGCATTAGCAGCCGCATCGGCAGCTTCAGCTGTTTTTTCCGGGTCAAGAATATGCTTCGGCAGCAGCCCGACGCAGAGCAGGTCGAGATACTGGCGCGAATTGCCGGCAAATATCATGTGGCATCTCTGTCCCTGCCCGATCGATGAAACAGCCAGAACTCCCTTTGCCAGATCAGCATAAGGACTGTTATTTTTGGGATCAGCCATCGTTCTGATGGTGAATTCAAGAGAGCGCGGGTCAAATTCGGTGCCGTCGTGCCATTTAAGGCCACGGCGCCAGACGGCGTTGAGAACCACAGTGCCGTTTTCACCCGGAGTCAGGTAATATTCCGAAAAAAGATAAGGCACAAAACTGCCGTCAGCAAGTTTGCGCAACGGTGCCGCATGCACAAAGTTGCTGACCATCTGGCCATGTTCAGATTCCAGATGTTCGATCGGGTTGAGCCCAAGGGGGTCGCCGTAAATCCCGAGTCTGACAATCTTGCCACTCGAATCATCGAGCATGGCAGCGATTTCGCCAGGGAGTTCCTGAGTGCGCCGGCAACCGGAAAAATTCACCAGTGCC
Source organism: Candidatus Rifleibacteriota bacterium (assembly GCA_022704885.1). Next base: position 3,066 of record JAKJFO010000221.1, read on the forward strand.
GCCATCAGAACAAATATCAATATAATACGGTAATTTTTCATAATTCTGTTTCCTTATTCAACATTACTGTAGGGCGCACTCGCGAGTGCGCCCTACAGCGGGATATTTCGTATATTATATGAAATTTCACCAATGTATCAGTTCCCCTGTGGGGCCTGAAAAATCACGGTGCCGGAAGGGGTAACCGATGTCGGTTCACCTGCGCCAACGCCGGTTTCGCCGCCAGGAGCCGTAACCGGCTGCTGCAAAGGCATCTGTGGAGCCGGAGTCGGCATTTCGGCCGGCTGGCGGTTATGCTTTCTGACCATTTCTTCGGCCCATTGCCTGGTTTCGGTGGCAGTAAGCGCTGAGCCCGCAATTCTCGCCAGCATAGGCACAGCTTCGCCTGCTTTTCCGCTCTGGATAAGCGAGTTGCTCATGTTCACTTCAGCTTCGGTAATTGAAGCTACAAGAGAAATGGCGTGACTCCTTATTTCGGGTGGTGCGGCCGACGACACGGCGGCTGTTTCGAGGTGCTGTCGGGCACGGTCAAGCTGCTGCGAACGTATGAGAATCACACCTAGATCGCGATGAAATACCGGGTTATCGGGGTTGAGGTCAAGGGCCTTAACCATGGCTTCTTCAGCGCGCTGCTGCAGGCCAATATTCGAGGCAGAAATGCCAAGAATATTCAGCATCGTCGGGTCGCGGTCCTGCACCAGGGCCGAAACCGAAGCCGCGTAATTGTAGGCTTCCTCCCATTTCTGGGTGCCGGCCTTGGCGACAGCTAGGGAGGCCTTCGCCTGCAGTTCGAAAGACGGAAAGGCAAGTGCCTTTGTCAGGTATTTTTCAGCCTGCGCCAGCAGCTCGGTTTTTCTTTCTTCGGGAATTGCGTATCTGGTGATATCGAGAGCGATCTTACCGGCATACATATAGTAGATCGAACGCGCATCGCCGGCGGTAAGTTCGAGGCCGTGTATCGCTTCCTGGTAAGCTTCGACAAGCTTGTTCATCAGGTGGTAGTAGATGTGCATCTTGCGGAAAACCACCGAATGATAGGTCGATCTGGCGTTGAAGTTAATGTTCTGCATTGATTTTTCGGCATACATCATCGCCCGCTGGGGATCCTGTTCCTGGGCATAGATCGCCGAAAGCTTGAGATATGGATCGCCTGGGAGCGGGTCGAGAACGATAGCATCGGTTAAAAGAGCTTTGGCCCGGTTAACCGCTTCGGCCTGGGTATATTTCATATACATGTCGGCTTCACGTACCATTTCGTCAGCTTTCCAGCAGCGCATTTCATGCATGGCGTTGGTGACACCGCCCAGTAGGGCAACCCCCGCAAATGCAAGAGCGACGGTCTTGTCGATATTTATTTTGCGGCGCACCAGTGGTGAATTGAAAAAGTCGGTTTCGGTAAGTACCGGCACCAGACCAAGAAAGAGAACTGCGTAAACTGCAGTTTCGATGCGGTGAAAGGGAAAATCAGGTATGGCGGCGAGCAGCTGCGACACCATCGCGGCACCGAGCCCGATCAGCAAAATATGCTCGCCACGCATTTCCCCATCTGGGCGGCTGAAAATTTCGCGACGCAGAGCCAGCTGAATGCTTGCAAAGAAGCGATAAACGACGAGCAGAAACAGCAGCATACCGATAACGCCCACCTCAGAAATCAGCTGCAGCCAGTCGTTGTGCGCCTGACGGAAAGTGACGGCGGTAAAGGTTTCTTTATTGTCTTCAGAGAAGGTTTTGCCTTCCTGAAGCGGGAAAAAATGTTTGAAAGCCCCGAAACCACGCCCGAAAAGCGTGTCAAAAACCGAACCGTCAAAGGCTTTGATGGTGCCATACCAGACCCACATGCGTTCGTAGGTATTGCTGGCCAGGCGGTCGAGCGTAAAGGTGTATTTTATTTTATCGAGAATGCTCTCAGACTGAATTGTCTTGACCGACAGGGCGAAGAGACCGGCGAAGATCAGAATCACCGCGGTCAGGAAAAATGGCGCGTTTTTGCGCATCAGCTTCTGCTTGCGGTCATTGAGAAACAGCATGATGGCCATGTAGACAATGCCGCAGGCAATACCGATCAGGGCGGCGCGGCAGCGGGTGATGTAAAGACCGTAAAGAAGCCAGCCATACAACCCGAGTGATATCAGCTTCATCGCCTTGCTGCGGTAATAGAAGAAGAAGGCAAGCGGAAGAAAGGCGGTGAACATGGCAAATGTGCCGAGATAGTTGCGGTTTCCGAAGGTCGAAACAACCGAACCCATAGAGTAATCACGATTTGCCAGCTGCGGAAACAGTGGCAGATAATAGCCATTCGGGTCGATCTTGCCGTTAAGAACATCTTCTTTAACGAAGCTGATGAGATTCTGGGCATCGAATTTGAAATAGAAATTGTAGGTTTCCATGATGCCGATCGTCGAGGTGGCAATACCGGTAAATATAACGACCCAGAGAATCAGTTCGACCTGCCAGCGGCTGCGAACCACGTTCGCCACCAGCGGGAAAAGCAGAATTATGCTGAAAACGCCACGCAGATCGCGAATTGCCGATGGCACATTGTAGTTCCACATCACCGACAGAGCCGCAAGGCCAAAGAATAAGGTCAGCGGAAAATCGATACTGGTGCGCGCCAGAGCCGGAGTTTTGCGGGTAAACAGGCGGGCACAGTAGATACCGGCGAGAATCGCAATCGCGATCTTAGAGAAGAACTCTTTCGGGGTCAGAAAATTTTCGGTGGTGGCACGACTGTAGAGAAACGGCATCACCAGAACGACCAGCAGAATGCCGATATAAACTACCCAGTCGGTAATCGAAAGTTCAGCGCGGGTCTCGTTTTTGTTCTTGCGAAACAACCGGTAAAGAAAATCCTCAACCGCCCGCAATCCAGTAGACCGGCTGTCAATGACAGTTTCCAGCTTATTACTGTCTGGCACCACGCTTCTGACCCGTTTTTTTGCCATGATTAATTAGCCTTGATAATAACCGGGTCAGCGGGAGCCTCACCGTCAGAACCGTTGGCCAGTCGGTCAGAATAATCCTTGATCACCTCATTTTCAGGCGAAATTCTTATCGTCGAAGAGCCCGGATAAAAGGCGGCGTCACTCGCGAGACCTGGATCTTTGAAAAGCAGCAGAATTTCCGGTGAAGAGGCAGGGAAACTGGCAACGTTCTGGAAAAGATCTGTATCGACATCCGGCGAGAACCAGAGAGTACTCCCCGGAGCTGGTGGTGAAGCATTCGAATAATCCAGCGAAGTGGTTGACGCAACAACATTGCGCGAAAATTCAAGCCTGAGTATATCTTTGCCGCTGATGGCACGGTTATTGTCGATATCGACCCAGGTGGCGCGCTGCAGCGTCAACGGCGGTTTATAATCGACGATAATATCGTCGCGATCGACGCTGTTATCAGGGCCGTTCGATTTAACCTGGCCTTTCAGCCAGTCTACCGAGTAATCACGGCCCCAGGGATCGCGCGGCAGATCCTGCAGGTAGTGCCCGAGCAGCACGCGCAGGTCGGTTCCCTGGAATGGACGCTCTGCCATGGTGTCATGCTTGATCAGGGCCTCTCTGATGATATCGAGTTCGTGTTTGGCCTTGGTCAGACGCGACTGCCTTACATAATCCTGATAATAAGGCAGGGCAACG
>JAKJFO010000222.1:0-6429 GCA_022704885.1 Candidatus Rifleibacteriota bacterium
GGCGCGATATGGTCTTTCCCTGCATTCAAAATCAGGGTTTTTGCGCGGCGGGCGGCCGGATCGACCTGGCGACCCTCGGCAGTCATCAGACGGCCCTGTGTCAGCAGGTTTTTCTTATAGAGGTCAGTGATCAGTTCGTAGTAGGCCTTGGCCGGAAAGCTGACCGGGTCGGCGATCCAGCGCTCCATGGCGTTGTAAAGCTTGATGAAACTTTTGCTTTCGAACTTGTCGTGAAACATTTTTGTTTTCTGGTAGAGGCCCATCGGCTGCACGAACTGAAACGAGAATGCCAGCAGCCAGCCTGGCATTTTGCTCATACTAGCAGAAAACTCTTCGATCGGGAAATGTTCTGCATAAGTCGCGAAGATGCCGGCGTCTTTGAAGTCGATCGGTGCGGTCAGCAGCACGAGGTGGTCGACGAGGTCGGGTTCGAGGCAGCTGAAGGCGTAAGCCATGGTGCCGCCGATGCAGTAGCCGAGGAGGTCTACGCTCTTGATTCCGTGTTCGCGGCAGATCTGGCGGATAGCGCGTTTGATCGAGCGGTGATAATAATGGCTGAGCGGCAGGTGGCCGACTTCTTCGTCAGGGTAGCCCCAGTCGATGAGGTAGGTCGGGCGCTGCTGTGCGAATTCTCTGATAAAACTGGTTTCTTCGGTAACATCGAGAATGTACCACCGGTTGATCAACGACGGAATGATGAGCAGCGGGGTGCCGGTGACGCCTTCCGGGCTCTTGAAGCGCAGCAGTGAAACGTTGCCGGCTGTGTAAACTTCTTCACGTGGCGTGACGCCGCGCGGGTAGGTATCGAGTTCGCCGGCGGTTTTGCGCATGACGTGCTCGGTGATTGCGTCGAGATGCTGAACCAGGGTATCCATGTTTCCAATCATTTATTGTGACCTTTCTTGAAGGTATGTGATCTTGTAGGATTTCGCACTAAGCCACTAAGACACGAAGTAATAAATCCCGTCATCGCGAGGCATCCGCAGGATGCCGTGGCTATCTCTCTGAACGTGAGACTGCTTCGGAGACAATGTCTCCTCGCAGTGACAGCACGTGGCTCCGTGCCTTTGTGCGAGGTCTTTTGTTCTTGAGGATCTCGCACTAAGCCACTAAGACACGAAGAAACGCCAATTTATATCAGCCGATTATTTTCTGTCTTCTATCAGCACAATTCTTCTTTGTGGCTCTGTGCCTTTGTGCGAGGTCTTTTGTTCTTGTGTTCGGGCTGCCTTGCGGCAGCCCGAACGGTTCGGCAACATTGCCGGTCAATATAGTGGCTTAGAGTTTCAAGCCGCCATCTACTCCGATTACCTGCCCGGTGATGTATGAGCTCTCGTCGCTGGCCAGGAAGAGATAGGTTTTGGCGATTTCTTCCGGCTGGCCGAGGCGCTGCATCGGGGTCTTTTCTTCGAGCATCTTGATTACTTTTTCGGGAACGGTCGCGAGCATTTCGGTCCAGGTGTAGCCGGGAGCTACGGCGTTAACGCGCACGCCCTTGCGGCCGAGTTCGCGGGCCCAGGTGTAGGTCATGCCGATGACGCCGGCTTTGGCAGCCGAGTAGTTGGTCTGGCCAGCTTGGCCCTTGGCACGCCTACGATAGAAGAGGTGTTGACGATCGAGCCTTTGCCGGCGGCGGTCATTTTAGCGGCTACGGCTTTGCTCATCAGGAACACGCCTTTGAGGTTAACATTGATGACGCGGTCGAAAGCTTCTTCGGTCATCTTGGGAAGAGTCGCATCAGAAGTGATGCCGGCGTTGTTTACCAGACAGTCGATTTTGCCATGTTCGCTGTGAATTTCTTCGACGACTTTTTCGACTTCGGCGGCGTTAGAAACGTCGAGCTTTTTGCCGACGATTTTGCCGGTGGCGCCGTCGGCGAGCTTAACGTCTTTGAGTGCGTTGAGAGCCTTTTCGCTGACGTCGAGAGCGTAAACGGTGGCGCCTTCTTCGGCGAACATCTGGGCGGCCTTGAGGCCGATGCCGGCGGCTCCGCCGGTAATCAGAGCGATTTTGCCATTCATTCTGTTCATGTTGATCTCCTGTCGGTTTCGGGCCTGTTCGGCTCCGGTAAAGTTATTGGTAAAGTATTCTTAAAGTGCTGGCGCGAACTTCTGCTGTTCTTTGCCGGGTGCGCCACCCGCTGAAAATTCGGGGTGTTTTTGCGTTGCGATAAAAGGCAGGGGGGCTGTCTCAGCGGGCATGTCTGCCGGAGAGACAGCCCCCTTAGCGAGCTGTCGTCGGTTACTTGCCGGCTTCCTTGGTCTTGGGGGTCAGGTTTTTGATGGTTTCTTCGTAAACCTGCTGATAGCGGGCGTTGAACTTTTCGATGTTTTCGCGATAGAGGGTTCTGAGTTCGTCATTTGAGCTGACGGTGTTGTTCCACATTTCGTGCATGAATTCGACGTTGCGATTCATGTGGTCGAAGAACAGTTCCATGTTTTTCCTGGTGTAGCCGCTGTTCTGATCCATGGTGGCGCGCCAGAACTTGTTCATTACCTGGAAGTTGTCCTTCATCATCTGAGTGTACTCGTTAGTAAATTCCATCCACTTATTCATTTTAAAAACTCCTTAAAAATTTTTGATTTCGAACTTTTGTTTTAACTTATTGCTGCGTTGCAATATTAGTATCGTCGATTTGCTGCAAAGTGTCAAGGGTTTTTTTAAAATATTTTTCAAACGGAATGGCGTGCGCTGATGGTGAGCGTTTTGTTGTTTTGCGTTTGCGTAAAAATCATTGTGAGGAGCATGGCGATGAAGCAATCTCTTTGCATTAGAGTAGGCCGCAATCGCTATCGCTATCGCTATCGCTATCGGTATCGATATCGACTCTTGCACTAAGCACAGAGCCGAGAAGAAGAAAAGAGCATCCGCAGATGACGCAGATTACAGCGATTATAAATCTGGGGAGGTTGCAGCCATGAGAAAGCTGGAGCTGAAACCGGCTTTATGTTGTGGCGGGCTTGCGCCAGAAACTTGCGAATAGCTCTCTGGATTCTGCGACTTCGCCTGCCGGCTCGAGCAGAATGACTATAAAAACGTCATCCTGCGCGGAGTCGCAGGATCTCATTTTTTAAATGGCCTTCATTGCCTTCAAACTCTTTTCAAATATGCGAAAATTGGTGTAATCTGCGGTTCCGGCCTGCTCTTAGTGTCTTCGTGCGGTGCTCTTGTTTGCTTTGCAGCAAAAAACCGCGGTTTTGCTTTTGCAGCAAACCCGCGGTTCAATATTGTTTACCACTCGTAGTAGCGGTATTTGCCTTCGAGAGACTGCGCGCGATTCGGCGATACCAGAATGGTTGCGCCGGTATAGGGTGAAGGCCGGTTCTGATTGCTGGTTGCTTTTTCGAGTTGAATTCCGTCAAAATATACAGACTGCGATGCGGTCGGGTTTTCTGTAGTGTTTTGCAGCACCATATAAGTATTTGAAGCGATTGTTGTATCTGGACCGGTGAAGCTGAAATAGACGCGGTGCCATGTCATCGGCGGGTTGCTGGTGCGATTGCTCATTACGACTCCACTGTTGATAGTACCCGAAGCGGTCAGAGAACCGCTGCTGTCAATCAATATGCCGCGCCAGGTTTCGTTGCCATCGCCATCGATCTCGAGCAGGCTGATTGATGCAGAAGCAACCGGGTCAAGGCTGACCCAGGCTGACATGATCCAGGTTGCTCCCGGTGGGGTCCAGGTTTCGGTAGCCACTTCCTGCCAGGCGCTGCCCGAAGCCAGGCTCGGCCCGCTGGCGCCGGCGACGACGTTGCATTCAAGTGTCAGAGTGTCTACGTGCAGAGGATATGCGCCAACAAGAGTTCCGTCCTGCAGGGTTTGCGTGCCGGAATACACCCCAGGTGTGCGCCCGATGGCGGGGGTAATTGATACTGTGCCGGTACCAGCTTCTCCAACCACCAATCCGCCGGGTATTGAGAAGGTTATTTCACCAGTGGTGATTGCGTCGCCAGCCGGTATCAGGCTCATGCTGGCTTTAACCCAGTCCAGCATCAGATCGACGTTGCCAATATTCCGATAAGAAATTTCGAAGTCCGGCGAAGGGGTGCCGACCGGGATGTTACCGAGATTCAGCGGTGACAGCGTGGTGATTTCAACGGCAGGGATGGCGCTGATATCAACTCGCACTTGAAAAGTTCCGCTAGCCTCAAAGCCGTCGGCAACCCCATTTCCGTTATCGTCTTCAAAGGCTGTGTAAGTGCCGATATACAAACCCGCTGGCTGCGAAGGCAGAATCGTCAGGCTGGCAATGCAGTCGTTTTTAGTTGAGTCTGCGCCGACAGTGAAGTTTGTGGGTATAAATTCCAGACAAGAGCCTGGAATAACGTCAACTCCTTTGGTAAGAGGCGAAATTTCGCGCCAGGTTCCGTAAGAGAGCGTGATGGTAGTTTCATTTTTGACCCAGAAAAACTGATTATGCGGACCAATACTGGTGATCGTGCCGAAATCTATCAGAGGCTGTACTGATAGCAGTTTCTGACCGACTGTCAGACTCAAAGTGAAGGTTGCGCCTGGTTCGCCGGCATCCCAGTTCCCGTCGCCGTCATCATCGAGAAACATCACCTGTTCGCCGGAATAGGGATAGCCTGTTTGTCCTGTAGGCACCGTTACCAGAATAGTTGCGTTAACCATTGTTCCGATGAGCAGGTTGTTGGTGGCCGGCTCGGTAATCATGCTGATTGATGCAATCGGACTTGGTCCGGCCGAAACCGGTTCTAACGGCACCTCGAGCAGGCAGACATCGGTGGCAATATTCATGTTACCATCGTTATATATCGAAATGTTGATCGAGCCGGTTTGACCTGCCGGCACAAAGCCAAGATCAGCAGGGTTTGGCTCTACTCTTATTATTCGCTTTGAAACGACTTCAATCTCAAGAGTCGCAGTATCGCTGGCTTCGAGAGTGTCAACAACGCCATCGCTGTCGTCATCGTTCCAGACCAGCAGGGTTGCGGTGTAGGTGCCGGGCATGGTGCCTGGTGGCACTGCGACAGACCAGTAAGCTGATTTGGTCTGACTTTCAGACATGGCATCGAAAACTGTTGGATTAAAAATGCATACTGATGCCGGCATGGTCGCAGTACCGGTTGTGAGATCTGTTATTGCCTTCGCTTTGGTTTTTTTCAGAAGCAGTCGGCCAGTGTTCTGAACTTCGAAAAATGCACTGTCAGATGTGCTGCCGGGCTGAGCTCCTGTAATGGTAATCGGGTCGGTCAGAATTGCGAGTGATTTTCCGCCGACCTGACAGAGTACATTAAAGCTGTCGTATGGATCTTCAACCGGGCTAAATGTACCGGGGTTGTCTTTGTCGTCAAAAATCAAGGCAGGGGTGGCAACAAGATTGGCATAATTGCCATCGGGTTGCGGAGTTGTGCCATCTATGGTTATCGAGCCGACGGCATCATAGATCTGACCAATAGCAAGAGTGTTAGCCGGCAGAGGCAGGAACTCATACCAGATTTTTCCGAGCGTTTCTACCGGAATCTCGGCTGAGTAAAGATCTACGTCAGCCCAGACAAGATCTATCAGTTCGACGCTGCCGATATTTTTGATCTGGAAGCTCATGGTTGCTGACTCGCCGGGTACCCGGCCACCGAAATCGATTGTTCCGGCCAGCACCTGAATCGCCCGGTATTCGTTAACATGAACCTTCATGAAGAAATTGAAGAACGGCTCGTCACCGTTGAGTTCATTGTTGCCGTCCAGGTCTTCATAAATGGTCTGGCCGCCCTCATAATCGCCGACAGGAACACCGGCAGCAACGTATAGAGACATGGTCGCGGCTACTGCTGTGTGTGAAGCAACTACTGCTGGAAGAGTCGGGACAATGTTTTCACCTGGTATGACGCCGGTGCCGCCGAATGTCAGGTCTCCTTTGACCAGCTTAAGTTTGGTGAGGTCGAGGTCGCCGGTGTTTTCTATGGCAAAAGGCACGTTGCTGATTGTGTAAGTCGGAGTACCGTTGCCCATGTCGATCGGCGTTGGCGATGCAATCAGAGCCATGTTTCCGATGCCTATTCTTACCTGAAAAGTATCGCTGGCCTCGGTATCGACAGTGTCTTTCAGACGCCAGTTCATAAGGTAGACGCCCGGTGTTTCAAATTCCCATACATCGGCAGAAATGCTTGCCAGCAAAGCCCCATCGGTAGCGAGAGCCTGCGGGCCGGCCGGAAGTATGGTAACGGTAGTTGTGGCGCTGAGTCCGCCATCGTCAAGCACTTCGAACTCGAGCGAGCTAAGGTTGACGTTACCGAGGTTGAGAGCGGAAATGGTTTTAGCTGTTGTAATCGAGCCCTGTGGCCAGTTGCCGATGTCGATGATAGTTTCGTTAACATCGACAATCGCTGTCTCAAGCACATTCACCTGCACGGTAAAGGTCGCATAAGGCTCTTCTGCCTCGCGGGCACCGTTTTCGATGAAATAGTC
>JAKJFO010000222.1:6441-6690 GCA_022704885.1 Candidatus Rifleibacteriota bacterium
ACGGCTGTGTGCGTGCCGGGAGGTTGATTATAGGGTATGTAAAGTGAAAAAGAGGCTGCCTGTGAGCTTGATACTGCGATTGAAAAGTCACTTGCCGGCGAAAATGTAATGTAACTGCGATGTATGTAGTCTGAATCATTGGTATGAACGAGATGCGAAGGTCTCCAGGCAACATCGGTCAGTTCTACATTTCCGGAGTTGACTATGCTGGTGGGACCGACCCATTTGAGTTCGCCGACTTTCATGTCG
>JAKJFO010000223.1:0-4336 GCA_022704885.1 Candidatus Rifleibacteriota bacterium
GGGTATGGAGGCCTGGGTCTCGGAGTGCCGCGTTTTCCCTCTACGGATGCGATCAGGGCAGTTTCTTCGCCGCAGACAAAGGCTCCGGCGCCCTGTTTGATTACCATGTCAAGCTTGAAGCCGCTGTCGAGGATGTTGCTGCCGATCAGGCCCCATTCTTTTGCTTCAGCTATCGCCCATTCGAGGCGCTTGATTGCCAGCGGGTATTCGGCTCTGATGTAGATATAGGCCTTGCTGGCGCCGATAGAGTAAGCGCCAAGCAGCATTCCTTCGAGCAGGCGGTGTGGGTCGCCTTCGATGACAGCGCGATCCATGAAAGCACCAGGGTCGCCTTCGTCGGCGTTACAGATCAGATATTTCTTGTCGCCGGCCGCTTCGAGCGCGAAGCGCCACTTTTTGCCGGTCGGAAAGCCGCCGCCGCCACGTCCGCGCAGGCCGCTGCCTTCGACCATGCTGCAGGCTTCGGCAGGAGTGGTGTTTTTAAGGGTTTTCGCGAGGCCGAGATAGCCTCCGCGTGCGATATATTCTTCGATGTGAACCGGGTTGATTTCGCCACAGTTGGCGAGCACGCGGCGTGTCTGCGGCTTGAAAAAAGACGATGCGAAAAATTCGGGAACGTCTTTCCAGCTGCCTTCGCCTTCGACGCTGAACTGGCCAAGAAGATTTTCGGTAGGGATATTGCCGGCAAAAACCTTGTCGAGGATGCCGGCGACCTTGTTGCCGGTGACTTCGCCGAAGCTGACACGGGCCCGGCCTGGCAGCTGAATGTCCATCAGCGGTTCCTGTACGCAGAGGCCGATACAACCGACTTCGAGAACGTCGGCATCTTTTTTGCTGCTGGCCAGCCAGGCTTTTACTGCTTCGATAGTCTGGGTGGCACCGGCTCCGAGGCCGCAGGTTCCTGCTCCGACGTAGATAACCGGCTTTTCGACTTTTTTGCGGCTGATCAGATCGAGAGCCTCGTGGCGCAGGTTGCGGCAATCAACGCTCTCGTGGCAGACCGGGCCGTTGACTCGACATTCAATCAGATCCGGGCAGGGCTTTTCAGCGGAATGATGACATTTTGAACAACAGGGATCGTGCATCTTTTTCATTTGCCGGCCTCCTCGGATTTGTTGCGGTAGTTTCTGAGTATTTCCGGGATGTCGTCAGGTTTGACTTTGGCGTGGAAATTGCCGTTGATGGCAATTACCGGGGCAAGACCGCAGGCTCCGATACAGGCTACGACTTCGATGCTGAATATGCCATCGCGGGTGGTTTCGCCGGCTTTGATACCGAGCTCGCGTTCGATGCGGCCGAGCAAACCGGCACTGCCTTTTACGTGGCAGGCGGTACCGCGGCAGACCTGAATGGTCCATTTGCCGTGCGGGCTGAAGCGGAACTGGTTGTAGAAAGTGGCGACGCCATAGATCTTGCTTGCAGGAAGATCGAGGGCTTTGCCGATTTCGATAACCGATTCGCGCGAGATGAATCCCTCTTCTTCCTGTACTGCCTGCAGGATTGGAATGAGAGAATCACGCCCGGGGTTGGAGATCTGTTGAATGACTTTTTCTACCACGCTCATGTTGACTTTCCTTTGCTATGTATTTTTCCGGGAAAAGTAAATTGCTTTTTCGAGTGCGCTGGTCATATCGAGGGTTTCGATAAAAACCCCGCTGCCGGTTGTGATATGTCTGGGAGCGAAATTCAGAATCGCTTTGATGCCGTTGTCGATAAGGGTCTGGGCTACTTTTTCGGCGCTGTCAGCTGGTACTGCTAGAATTGCAGTGCTGATTTCAAGTTCGCCAATCATCGTCGGGAGTTGTTCTATGCTGTGGCAGCGCCTGCCGCAGATGATACGGTTGCATTTGGCAGGGTCGCTGTCGAATGCGGCAACAATGTCGTAGTTGTCGCGCGAACCTGAAAAATAGCCAAGGAGGGCTCGCCCCAGGTTGCCAACGCCAATAAGCGCGACATTCTGCTTTTTGCTGCAGTCAAGGACTTTTGAGATTTCTTCGATGAGCAGGCTGATTTCATAACCTTTGCTGGAGCAGCCGTTGCAGCCTACTTCCATGAGGTCGCGTCTGACCTGAGCGGCTGTGCCTGAAACGATCTGTGACAGTTCGTGCGAGTACACCCGGTCTTTGCCTTTTTTGAGAAGATCCTTGAGGTAGCGGCGGTAGACGCTGAGGCGCTCAACTGTTTTTTCGGATATTTTGTTTTCTTTTTTGGCCATACTTCTTTCACCGCTTTAAGATGTTACAAAAATCACGCTGTGCAATATTTCACAACTCAAGTATAATCGGCAAAGTTAAGAGTGTCAATCAAATTTGGTGAAAAATTTCGCAAAGCGATGAAGAAAGGCCCTCGCCAAGGCTCAGAGTCGCAAAGATGAATAGGCCATCCATGCCTGCGTCGTAATCGATTCTCACGTAGAACTTCAGACCCTGGAGCAGTATGAATAAAGAGGAATAGAATCTCCCGCATATATACTGATAAGAAAGCGAAGCAGCAGGCGCAAGGTGAAGGGGAGACCGATCGCGAAGACATCGATGCTGATGTGTGTAGGGGGGCAGTGACAGTAAAATTTTTGAAAACCATGGGATGAAAAGTTTGGTAGTATAGTTAGAATGATCGAGGGAGGGACTGCTGTGAAAAAACTTCATCTGGTATTATTTGTGTTTCTGGCAGTTGTATTGTGGTCTTCAACGGCTTTTTCGAATGAAAATCCTTTTGGCGAAGATGTTTCGGTAAAACTGACTGACAGCGTTTCGCTGCCGGCAGGTGTTACCGATGTCGAAACCGCCAAAGCCGCCGGGGTCGAAGCCAAAGAGGGCTTTCCGGTCGATGGCAGTGTCAGCGTCGGGAACTCGACCCTGCGCATGCGGTCATGGCCATGGGGCGATGTTCTTTCAACTTACCGAACCGGCGCCTCCGTAAAGGTTCTCGGCGTATCGGGCGAATTCTATCTGGTCGAAGTCGATGGTCAGCAGGGTTACATGCACAAGAACTATGTCAGCATACCCGGCGCACCGGCTTCAGGCGATGAGCCTTATTACCCCGGTGATACCGCCTGCGGCGGCGCTCTTTCTCTGACTGCAGGAGTCAAGGCTTCAAAAGATAGTGCTGCCGGGAAAAAGCCTGCGGTTGCGTCATCTTCTTCGAGCTCTGAAAGCAGCTCAAGCTCTGCCAGTTCGTCAAATTATGCGGCAAAACCCACTGTCGGCAGTGGCGGCAAGGTTGCCATCAATGTTCCGCAGAAATGCCAGATGAAGGTTAATTGCCCGGCCCCTGGTTCGGCCTGTGGTCCGACCTCCCTGGCCATGATACTGGCTCATTATACCGGCAAGAATGTTGACGCGCTGGCTTCTGACCTATGGTATGTCTGTGGCGCGACAGCTGCCAACGGTACCGGTCACTCGGGCCTGCAGAAGGGCGCCAAAAAATACGGTTGTCCGAACGCCAGGTGGCATTATTGTGTGACGCAGTCATGGGTGCGTACGCAGATCAAGGCTGGCAAGCCGATTCTTGCGCATGTTAAGGGTCATTACGTTGTAATCAAGGGCATCGACGACTCTGGCAGAATCTATTATAACGATCCCGGCAGGAGTCAGGTCGATCGCTCGATGTCTTTTTCTGAATTTTCAGCATGGTGGCGTGGTGCCGGTTCAACTCATCCCTGCATGGTTCTCGAATAAACTGGAGCATGAAATGACAAAGCTTATTGTAATAATTCTTGCATTGATAACAATTATACCGGCAGCCTTCGCAGCTGAAGCTGCAGCGCTAGCCAGTGAGGCTGGTGTTTTCGTCGCCGGCAGCTTTACCGGTGTCAGTTCTACGCCTGACGGCGCGATATATCTTCTGGGCAGAGACCATCGTGTCGTTAAGCTCACTCAGGACGGGCGGCAGCAGTCTGTGCCACTTCCGGCAGTCGAGGGAATCGGCGAAGACAGCTATTTTTGCGATATCGCAGCCGGTGAGGGCCAGCTGGCATTCTGCGGATACGCTTTCTCTGGCGTCTATGTGCTCGATCTGAACAATCTGGAAAAGCTTGATTTCATAAAGGTTGCTGTTGAAAATCAGCCGGTCAATCTGCTGATGGTAGCCAGAAGCGGCGACGGCTGGTGTGTCAAAGATGCCGAAGAGCGGGTAATGCAGGTTGCAGTCGACGGCGCACTCAAGCACCTGCCGCAATTTGCCGCCATCGAGACTGATAAATACGGTAAGGCCGTTATCATACCGCCGCCGCGCGATATGGGCGACAAGATTGTATACCCGGGCAATGTGTTTCGAGAAGACGGTCAACCGCTCTGGATCGCGCCATCACCTGAGTCTCCGCGTGAAATTATGGCGG
>JAKJFO010000223.1:4346-6612 GCA_022704885.1 Candidatus Rifleibacteriota bacterium
GCGGTCGAATATCTTGGATGCGATGACGAGCAGCGCGATATTTTCATGGTAACCACCGCCAGTGGCGAACTCGATGCCGAAACCACTCTTTTTGCAGTTAAGCACAGTAAAGTGGTTGCCCGGCGTAAGATTCCGCAGCCAACAGCCATGGGCGTTATGCGTTATTGCCGGCTCGCGCCGGGTGGCTCTATTCTTTTGCTGCTGGCCGATCCCAACGAGCGCGAAGGTGTACTGGTCAAGCGTATAAGCCTCGCTACCACACAGCCTGGCGCCGGCTGATGCAAACGAGAAGAGTCTGAAATCCAGTTCGGCCATCGCCGGGCTGTTTTTTTGTGGCGACATAGCTTAGCAGGACTTTGCATAACAATAGCTAATTCGATCCAGATAGCGAACCCGAAGAAGAGATAAGAAAGCTCGCACAAAGGCACAGAGACACAAAGACGAAAAAGAAGATCGATTACGATACTCGATCGCGATAGCGAAAGCGATTGACGAAAGATAGACACAGATTAATTACCGGTCATTGCGAAGGGCAAAGCCCTGAAGCAATCTCATCGGATTACAGCAAACCCCGCAGATTGCGCAGATGGCAGCAGATCTGCGATGAAGAAAGAAAAGAATGAGAGAACGATAGCGAACAGATTGTGTTTGACCGGGCGTGGGGAACGTGGTATTTTTCTGCACCTGCCGGTTTCGGCAGTTGTCAGGCAAAGCGGAAGGTTGCGATCAATGCGTTATCAAACAGCAAAGGGCGATATTTTTGAGCCTGGTCTGATGCCTTATCAAGAGGCACTTTCGCGCATTCTTAACGGGGTCTCGACTGTTTCTGACAGTGAGCCTGTGACGCTGGAAAGAGCCTGCGGCCGGATATTGCATCGTCATGTGGTTTCTGCGATCAATGTGCCTGCGCATACCAATTCAGGTGTCGATGGCTATGCTCTGCATGCTGCCGATATTGCCGAAGACGGTTCGGCTCGGCTGCTAATCAAGGATACAGCACTTGCCGGCGAGAAATATTCCGGCGCCATCGGTCGTGGCGAGTGTCTGCGCATAATGACCGGAGCCGCTGTGCCTGAGCCTCTCGATACCGTGGTTATGCAGGAGCATGTCGAAATCGAAGGAGATTATATCAAGCTTAATTATCGCTACAAGGCCGGAAAGAACGTGCGCCACGTCGGCGAAGACATCAAAGCCGGTGAAACGGTTCTGGCAGCCGGCCGCAGGCTGACACCGCCTGACGTTGGTTTGTTTGCTTCATTGGGGATCTGCGAAGTCGAGGTCAGGCGCCGTCTCAAAATTGCCATCGCTTCGACCGGTAACGAAGTAAAGCTGCCCGGGCAACCATTGCCGGCCGGCGGTCTGTATGACAGCAACCGTTACAGTCTTATGTCGGCGCTCAGCCGTCCTGATGTCGAAATCATCGACCTTGGTATTTTGCCTGACAATGTAGATGCCCTGTTGAAAAGCTTTAATGAGGCTGGCGAACGCGCTGATGTGGTAATTTCTTCGGGTGGTGTTTCGGTAGGCGAAGCTGATTTTACCAAGCTGGCGCTGCGCCAGTCTGGTCAAGTCGACTTCTGGCGGGTGGCAATCAAGCCCGGGCGGCCGCTGGCTTATGGGCGCATCGGCGCGGCCGCTTTTTTCGGTCTGCCGGGTAACCCGGTTGCTGTTATGGTTACCTTTTACTTTTTTGTATTGCCGGCCATCGAAAAGATGCTGGGAATAACCGATCAGCCGATTGTACCTGTTTTTAAAGCACGCGCCAGCGAAGATCTGCGCAAATTGCCTGGTCGCACTGAAGTGCAGCGCGCCATTATCAGTCGCGACGAAAATGGTGAGTGGCAGGTCAGAACTACCGGCCGTCAGGGTTCGGGCATGCTCAGTTCGATGAGTCGTGCCAATGCTTTTATCATTCTCGATCACGACCGTGACCGCGTCAGCGCCGGCGAATCAGTTGATGTAAAGCCTTTCAGTGCGCTTTTCTGAAAGAGAAGATATAGAGAAGAGAATCCGCAGTCGCCCACAGGAGGTGGGTGATACTTGGGCGCATCAGGATAGAAGCGCCCAGGTGATTGCGCCGATTGCCGCCGATTTTTTTAGGATAAGCAGGCCGTGCCTGATGGAGCTTGGGCCAAGATCGTGAGCTTGTGCCAAGAAGAGCAATGACGGATGCGAGGACAATTTGTAAGAACGATTACGATGACGATTACGCGCACGGTGCGTCAGGATAAGCCTGACTTCTCTATTGATTTGAAAGGTAGTCAAT
>JAKJFO010000224.1:0-2313 GCA_022704885.1 Candidatus Rifleibacteriota bacterium
TGCATAAATACTCCGGCTGGAATCAGGAGCTTAAAAATATCTATGATTCATATCCCGATATAAAGGTAGTGTTTACAGGCAGTTCGAGCATCGATCTGGTGAAAGGATCGCATGACCTGTCGAGAAGAGCCAGCATGTTCCGTTTAACCGGCATGTCATTCAGGGAATATCTTGAATTCAAGGCAATTAAGGCATCTGTGCCGCTTTCGTTTGCTGATCTATCGACTTGCCATGCTTTTGCGTCAGAGATTGCCGGCATAGAGAAACTGCGGGCGCATTTCAAGGACTATCTGCGTTACGGGTATTACCCCTTTTTTCTGGAAGATAAAGAAGTTTATGAACAGAAGCTGTTCAGGGTTGTACAGAAGATCGTTTATGAGGATATCGCAAACTTTTACAATCTTAAGACCGAAAACCTCGCCTGTTTCAAGAAAATACTGGCATACATCGCTTCTATTCCGCCGGGGGAATTGAACAGAAACAGCATCTCAAGACAGATCGGGCTCGATAATAAAACTGTGCAGCACTATCTGCAGATTCTCGAAGAGGTCGGACTGGCAAGGCTTCTGGCTTCCGGTCAGGCCGGCAGCAGGCTGCTCAAGTCAACCGAAAAGATTTTTCTCGATAACCCGAATCTTTATCATGCGATTGCGAAGGAATCCGGCATTGACATAAATCTTGGCAGCATCAGAGAAGTGTTTTTTGTGGCGATGCTTAAAAATTCAGGAAAGCAGGTTTTTTGCAGTTCAGCTGGCGACTTTACCGTTGATGATCTGACTTTTGAAATTGGCGGTAAATACAAGAAACTGCGCCAGATCAAGCATTTGCCGAGAGATGCTTATCTGGTCAAAGACGACATTCTATACAACTCAAATCGTGAGATACCCCTTCATCTTTTTGGCTATTTGTATTAGGGCACCATTCTCTCGTGCTCGTGCTCGTGCTCGCCTGCCCTGCGTAGCTTCAGCGGAGCAGGGTAATCGTAATCGATCAGTGAGATTAGCTCAGAGCTGGCTTTTTGGCCATGGATGGCCTTATACATTTGCGCCACAGGAATGGCGCGCAAATGTGATGCCTTCGGCATACCGCTTCGTCGGTTTGAGGTCTCCTCGCAGTGACGGTGACACAGTGCTCGTGCTCGTAATCGGCATGATTTGTTTACCAGCTAAAAGGGAAACTCCATCCACAGATTCCGCCGATTTCGCAGATTAGAGCAGGAGTTTTCTGGAGTGAAGCCCAATTCTCTCAGTGTCTTGGCGGCTTCGTGCGAGCTTTCTTTTGCTCAGAACTGGCAACGCAGCAGGCTGCTATTCAGTACAAACCTGGCATGGCTCGGCCTGCGTGTCGCGCCGAAGCGTCAGCGTAGGCGGACTGCCGTTAAAAATCTGCGGCAATCGGGGTAATCGGCGGATGCCTTTTTTTCTTTCTTTCTTTCTTTCTCTGTTATCTTCTTCTCTTCGCGCCTCTGTGGCTTTGTGAGAGGTTTCTTCGCTCAAATCTGAGGTTTGCTGGCGGCCGGGCCTTTGAACTGCTGGGCGACCAGAAAAAGTTCGCGGCTGCGGTTGAGTGAGGCCTTTGGGTTGAACGATTTGGCGAAGCCGAAGAGCTTTTTTGTGCGCTGCAGAAGCGCCTGATACTCGGCGCCTTCGAATACCTTGGCGACGAAACTGCCGCCCGGCTTCAACAGCTTCTCGGCGATGTCGAGCGCGAGATGCACGAGCAGGGCTGAATTTTCGGTGTCGGCGTAGTGTACCCCGGTTGTGTCGGGGGCCATGTCGCTCAGGATGACGTCGAGTTTGCCGGCGGCGAGTTCGATGATTTTCGCCTGATTGTCGGCGTCACGAATGTCGCCCTGCAGAATGGTGACGCCTTCGATTGGCCTGATCTCAAGCAGGTCGATGGCGATTATCTTCGCTTTGCCGCCGACTTTGCGCATGGCATATTGTGACCAGCTGCCGGGTGCGGCACCGAGGTCGAGAATTTTGCAGCCGGGCCGGATCAGTTTGTATTTTTCGTCAATTTCTTCCAGTTTATAAGCGGCGCGCGAGCGGTAATCTTCGGCCCGCGATTTCTTGAGAAACGGGTCGTTGAGACGGTTTTTGAACCAGGCCTTGGCCATATCAGTCGATGAAGGTTTCGCGAAGCTTTACGTTGAAGACGCGTTGTTCTGGCCGCTTTTCGATGAGCTTGAGTTCTTCAATGTGTTTGATCAGGGCGTCACGAACCAGTATTGTCGTCTTTTTGCGGTTGGGCAGGTCGCGCAGGTGGGCAAAACCATCACCACCAGCCGCGACATAGTCGTTGAAGGCGACA
>JAKJFO010000224.1:2323-6207 GCA_022704885.1 Candidatus Rifleibacteriota bacterium
TTTCCATCAGTGGTTGTAAGTTTCAAAATGCGTTTCATTGAAGGCAGAGACGGATCGTAGGTAATATGCAGCCCGGAAGGCAGCAGAATTCCGTGTGGTTGCCCTACCACCAGTTTTAGTCCTTCTGCTTTCGTGCGATTCTGTTCGAGCGAGGTCTGTTTGTCGGTTTCATCGATAACGCGGGAATCATTGGAATATGCCTTTTCAAGCAGATCGCGGATCATGAACCCGTTCATTTCGATTACTTCCAGAACATTGTCGAAAGGCTGCACCAGAAAGACATCTTCGACCGTGATCTGGCCGACTGGAATGGGCTGTCGAACCCCGCCGAAATTGATGAAGGCAAAATCGGCGCCGGAAAACTTGCGCATGGCATCTGCGATCAGCGAACCTTCAGGCGAATCACCGCCACTGACGCCGCGGGCCAGATGCACCCTGGTTTCGCCAACGACCCGTTCCATCTCTGCTCGAAGTTCGTCAAGATATGACTTTTCGAGAGCTTTGGTTTCAGGATGCTCGCCGATGGTTTCGAGGTCGAGCAGAATCGATTCGTGTCGAAGAACTGGTTCTGCAGCATTGGTCAGGTCGATATGAACTACTGTGGCGTTTTCACCGGAACTGCCGGGGTGGGCGACTGCGGTATTATAGGGCGGGACCCAGACCAGTTCCTTTGTCTGGCGGTGCGTGTGCCCGCCGAGTATCAGATCGATTCCTTCGATTTCGCTGGCAATCTTAAGGTCGGCATCATAGCCAAGATGCGACATGAGAATGATAAAATCGACGCCTGATCTGCGCAGAAGCTTGACCAGATTCCGCACGATTGGCTCGGGCTGACAGAATATCAGGTCTTTGACGTTCTTTTCAAAGGTAATAGTCGCGGTTTCGGGGGTATCGACGCCGATTATGCCGATTTTGCGACCTTTGTGCGTGTAAATGCGATAGGGTTCGGCGAATTCAGGCAGCATTCCGGTAAGTTTTTCGAATACATTGCAGCAGATTACAGGAAACTTCTTGTTTTTGAACTGCTTAACGAGGTTCTGATAAGTGTAATCGAATTCATGATTCCCCAGGGTCACGGCCGCGACATTCATGTGGTTGAGAAAGTCGATCATGACGCCGCCTTTGGTGCGATCTACTATTGGTGTACCCTGAAAGAAGTCGCCGCTGTCGAGGTACATGATGCGGGCATTCTTATAAGCGGGATTTGAGCGATATGATTCGATAAGGTTGCGCAGCACGGAAAAGCCACCGATTGTAAGCTTTTCTCCGTCTTTGCCATTCGGGTCAGGTCGGGCCGCTATGCCGCCATGCATGTCGCTGGTATGAAAGACGACAAATTCAGCGGCTATTCCCGTGACGGCCAGAAGCAGCAGCGAGATCAACAACAGCAGTCTGCGCAGATGACTTAAAGAATGATTCATAGGTTGGCTCCCGGGGCTGTCAGACTTAGCTTTCTTCTGAGGGTTCGCGTTCTTCGACGACCAGTTCGATCATTTTTTTGTTTACCGAGATGAAAGCCGCATGCACGGTGATATCGCTGCGCAGATCGGTTATCGAGGCATCGGTGATCGGCAGAAAATCGCGGGTCATGCTTTCGGTATTGAGTATATCAGAGAGTCGGCTGTTCTGAATCAGATGCAGCATTCCTCTTATCTTGTGCTGTGGTGTAAAAACGGTGACGTTAAGCTGTTCTTTTTTTGCGCTCATTTGCTGGCTCCATTCAAAATTATTTCGGCAAAGCGACCTTCAGCTTCAGCCAGAACACTGCCTTCAGGCAGTATGACGGAAGCCCGGGCAAAGTGCAGGTTTTTACGCTGGCCGACGAGAGTCGCGACGAATTTGAGAGGCACTCCTACCGGTGCCGGCCGCAGGAAACGTACGCGCATGTCGGCAGTGACCGCGAGAATTTTCATGTCGGCGCCCATCACTGCGTAAGCCATTGATTCATCGAGCAGAGTGCTGAGAAGGCCGCCATGCACAATGCCGGCATAGCCCTGATAAGATGGCCCCGGTGTCCAG
This sequence comes from Candidatus Rifleibacteriota bacterium, assembly GCA_022704885.1. Next base: position 4,343 of record JAKJFO010000224.1, read on the forward strand.
GTGAAGGTGCAGGTGTGCCCTTCGACCGACTTTTTAACGGGAAGATGCAGGCCATTGCTGTTACGCGGCCCGCAGACAAAGCAGTGGTCATTATCGATAAGATTGAGGCCAGAAAGGTTGCGCCGCTCGATCAGATTTCGGGTATGGGTGAGCGCGTTGATGACTTCCGGGCGGTTGAGCGCGGCCGTAGTCGAGAGGGTGCCGCGTTCGTAGAGATGTATGTTATGGCTTTCCAGGCGCGCTTTAAGCGTTTCGTAGCAGGGAATTTCAAAATTGGGGTGAGTCGGGTCGCCTGTAAAGACAGGTATACTGCCGAGGTCATTCAGGCCACTTGCGGCAAGTTCAGGAAATCGGTAGAACAGCCAGGGCGGAACCGATATGTGGTGCACCGGAAAAGCTTTACGCAGGGTGGCTACTGCTTTTTCTACAGAGGCAAAGGGCAGAGGAGGGCGGTCTTGCATGGTGCAACCGGGTGTCGGCTGGAATGGCACCAGTCTTATATCCTGCAGCCAGGGGTCGGCAGTGCAGAAACGACCGATTTCTTCGATGAAGTTCAGGCGCTCTTCTTCGTTTTCACCGATGCCGATGACGAACCCGACAGAATACGGCACCTGTGCGGCATGGGCTGCTTCGATACAGGCACGACCGGAGCTTGGGTTGCGGCCACGCGAGTTTTCGAGGGCTTCACCGCTTGACGCGAGGGCGGCAGACACGAGATTAATGCGTGCCGAGCAGCCGGCTGCGCTGAATTTTTCCCAGGTAAATGAATCGAGATAGCCGACTTCGAGAACGGGCAGCAGGTTGGCTTCCAGCGCGACATTGCAGGCAGCCAGCAGATAATCGCCATAGGAAGCAAAACCGTTTTTGTGCAGGGCGATCTGAATGTGCGGAAAGTCCTGCGGTTGCTCGCCTGAAATGAAGATCACTTCGGTAGCGTTGCGCTTGGCCAGGTCGGCTACGCGCTTTTTGATCTCGTCGAGCGACAGCAGGTTTGCATCGTCGCGATAGAAAGAACAATAGCCGCAACTCTGGTGGCAGGTGCGGGTCAGTTCAAGGTATGAGCTCGAAATATATGAAATTGAGACACAGTTATTCATGTCATACAGAGTAACATATCCGCAAAAAAAATCAATTATCACGAAATCGGCGCTGCAATTTTTTGGAACTTTTGTTATTCTGCGTGGTCTATAATTACAGAAAACTGGAGGTGAGTGCGGTGAGCGCTGCAAAACTGCTTATCATTCTCGCTCTGCTGATGTCTTTTGGGCTGGCGCAGGGCTTTGCCATGTCGATCGAGGCCGAAGTAGACCGCACCGAAGTCGGGTTTGGCGAGACATTGAGTCTTGTCGTCACGCTTACCCAGGAGCTCGGGTCGGGGCGCACGCAGACTTTTGGCCTGCCGCGCATAAGTTCGATTCCGGGTTTCGATATAGTTTCGACGCGCAGCGGACAGAGCACGAGCTTTATCAACGGCGTCGGCACTGCCCGCACGCAGGTGGCTTATGAGCTGGTGCCGCAGGAGCCCGGCAAATTCACGATTCCGGCGTTCAGTTTTGCCGACAACAGCGGCAACACTCACTCGACGAAGCCGATAGAGATTACCGTGCTGCCACCGCCGGCTCAGGAAGAAGAACGCAAAGATGAACAGCCGCAGTCTGAACCATCACGCCGGGCCGAAGAAGGGTCGAGCCTGTTCAAAGCCATGCTGGTGCTTGGTCTGCTGCTGGCCGCAATTATTGCACCGGTCATGATACTTTCGTCGGTCAGCGGCCGCCGTGGCCCGGCAAAAGCTGGCGGGTCATCCGGCAGTCGGGAAACCACTATCGAAGACGCCGAGGTCGTTGAGGCTGCCGCGCCGTCGGCGG
>JAKJFO010000224.1:6217-6609 GCA_022704885.1 Candidatus Rifleibacteriota bacterium
CCCGCCTCAAACGTCAGCACCCGGAAGCCGACAAGACTTTTTATCAGCAGTATTTTGAACTGTTCGGCCGCGCTGCCCTTGCTGGCAGCGACACCCTTAGTGAGAGCATGACCTCAGATGAAATGCTCAAAAAAGCGGCCGAAATGTGCAGCTCAGATGCCGCCCGTCAGGCCTGCCGCCGACTCGCCGGCGACATCGAACTGACCCTCTACGCCAACCGCCCGCCGGCTCGCGCTTTTGCCGCCATCGACGCCGACGCCAGGGATATAATCAAAGCTATCATGCAGTGAACGGGAGTAACCAATGAACCAGACGCCAGATTTAGAAAAGCGAATCGAAGAAGCAGGTCTGCTCATCGAAAGTATCAAAAATCAGGTTAAGCGCGTGCTTGT
>JAKJFO010000225.1 GCA_022704885.1 Candidatus Rifleibacteriota bacterium
ATGATGCAGGAATGGGATGGCCCGTTTCCGACAACGGCAAGAATTCTTAACACCCTGCGGGAAGATACCCAGCAACTGATCCAGAACAGCCTGCGAAAAGACGAAAAAATCGAAAAATGCTGGGTATGCCTTTACAACGAAGGATTGCAACCATTCAGAGACTGTCAGCGCTCGCTTGACAGCAACGCCGCCACTACACTGGTCAACCTCAGCCGTATTCTCAACCCCGGCCAGATTTCGCCGGCGCTTGAACAGATGTTTTCTAAAACCGACCGGCCAATCTATCTGCTCGCCATACTGACCAGCAAGCGTTGCCTGCTGTTTTTGCGCGACGAGCTGCGAACATCACAGGCAGCAATACTTGGCTTCAACCTTCAGCAGGTGCAGAGCGCCCAGACAGTCAACGAAGCCGGCACCGTCAGCGTAGAAATCGAAACCCCGCAGGACATTTTCCGACTGCCGCACATGTTCGCCGAAGATGCTCACGAAGCCAGCAATCTGATTCGTGAAGGAACCATCGAGGCTATCGAAGCCCAGGAAGAATTCATCGACCGCGACTTCGAAAAAGAACTCAAGAAGCTCGACATGCTGTTCAAGGCCAGGGCAGTAAAGAACAGCGAGTATATCTTCCGTAAGTCGCGCCTGCAGAAAATGGAACTTGAGAAGTTTTCTGATGCCAATATCGAACTGCTGCTGGCCAAGAGATTCTCTGAAGAAGGTAAGGCCGATAAGTTCGATGAACAGCTGATGAAAAAGTTTACCTCAGAGAAAACCGTAATGTTTACCGACATTGTCGGCTTTTCATCGAAGGCCTCACAGAAGCAGCTGCTCGACACCATGACCCTGCTTGCGGTGCATGACAAGCTGCTGGTACCGATTTTCAAAAAATACGACGGTACCCTGATCAAAAAGATTGGCGATGCCTTGATGATTCGCTTTGACGAAGCCATGAAAGCCTGTAATGCTGCCAGAGAAATGCAGGCCGAACTCTTCGCCTTCAACAAGCGCAGCAAAGAAAAAATATTTATCAGAATCGGTATCAATACGGGCACGGTTTTTGTCAAAAACGAAGATGTGTTTGGCGAGGCAGTTAATATTGCCGCCCGCATGGAAACCCTGGCGAAGCCTGGTCGAATATTCATCACCGAAGCCACCATGGAAAAGCTTTCTGGCCGCATTCCCTGCGCTGATATGGGCTTTCATCAGGTCAAGGGCAAAAACGAACCATTGCACGTCTATGCCATCAAAGACAGTGCCAGTTCTGATGAAATGGCAGAAATGGCCGCACAATGCATGCAGGAAGCTGGTATCAAAGAAAGCGCACCGACGGCAGAGCCGGCCGCGACCATGCCGACACAACCTTCGCCGACACACACAGTCACAAGCCCCGAAGCACCCGCAATAACTCCACTACCACCGCTGGAATCAGTACCATCGCCAGCTGTCTCGACCAGGGAACCATCAAATGAACCAGACCGGCCAACCAGCAGCGACGTATTCCCCGACCTCACCGGCCTCTTGCCGGCAGACATGATTGCTGACCGCCAGAAGCCCTCGATGCCGCCGCTGCCGCCAGCCTGGGTCGAAAATGATGAGCAGAATAAAACCGCGCCGTCGCCTTTCCCGGACATTCCTGCGGCAAAGGTAGATCCACATCAGCAGATGCTGCAGTCGATAGACCAGGCAAGAGCCAGCTACATAGCTTCGGTCAAGCAGGGCAGTAAACGCAACCCCGACCTCGAAGACTGGTTCGCCCGCTTCGAAGAGTTTCTGCGCCCACAGTTCGATAAATAATTCTGAGCCTTGTTTTTTTCTGCTGCCGGGGCATATTATCAGTATGCAACGGAGCGAAAAATGGTCGAGAATCTCAAAAACGAAAAGCGTGAAGAACCGGCAAAGGGCGAGGACGACGTATACAAGCGTCTAAACGCCTTCAGGCCACCAGAATGTGCATTGAAGAAGCACCCCTGCAAAGACTGCTTCAACTGCCTTTTCTGCAGTGACGCCCGCTGCGAAATCTGCCTCAAAAATAAATCATGCCATGAGCAAACCCCGGAAAACGACAAAAAATCTGAATGAACCCCGGTTCTGCACCATTTTTGCAACCGCCTTCGGCCCGGCGGCAATAGCCTGGAAGCAGAGCGGTATCATCGCACTGCTTCTGCCCGAAACCTCACCAGCCAGCCTCAAGCGAAGAATTGCGTCGAACCTTGCGGACTGCCGCGAAGCAGAACCATCTTTGCCCGTCAGCAAAGCCATAAAACAGATTCAGCAGTATTTTGCCGGGCAACCATCTAATTTCAAAGGCATCAGCATCGACCTGACCGAATGTACACCCTTTTGCCAGACAGTCTACGAACAGCTGTGTCAGGTTGCGGCCGGCACAACCGTCTCTTACAAAGACCTGGCCCAGGCTTGCGACAAACCTCTGGCCGCACGCGCCATAGGCCTGGCCGCCGGCAAAAACCCGGTGCCTCTGCTGATTCCCTGTCATCGCATTGTCAACACCGACGGTCGCCTCGGCGGCTTTTCGGCCGGTGGCGGCGTTCGGCTGAAAGCACAGATGCTACACCTTGAAGGTCATGTCGTCGACGAAAAGCCGGTCTTGCGCATCAGGCCACCTCTGCTGATAAGCGACTGCGACCTCGACACCATACTGCACCATCTCAGTCGCGTCGATGCTGATCTTGCTGCTTTGATCAGGGTTGCTCCGCGTTTCAACCTTGAATTCAACCCTGATACGTCAATTTTTCAGGCGCTGCTCGAAGCAATTGTCTATCAGCAGCTGACCGGCAAGGCGGCTGCAACCATCTACCGTCGTGTTCTCGCTCTGTTTTCGGGCAAAAGCGAAGTCAGCGCGCTCGATATTATCAGAGCCGGCGAAAATGAACTGCGCTCAGCCGGACTTTCACAAAACAAGGTACTGGCAATCAAAGATCTCGCCAATTTTGCGGTTTCCGGTGGTTTGCCAGATCACCACCAGATGCGCATGATGTCGAATGCCGAAATTATCAACCGCCTGACCCATATTCGTGGCATCGGGCGCTGGACAGTAGAAATGCTTTTGATCTTCAAACTCGGCCGCGCCGATGTGATGGCTGCCGACGACTACGGTCTGCGCAAAGGTCTGGCTGCAATCAGAAGATGTGGCGAACTGCCCACTCCGTCAGAACTGATGCGCCAGGCCGAAGCCTGGAAACCTTATCGGTCGATCGCCAGCTGGTATCTCTGGCGTGCCGCCGAGAACTACCGGGTCGGCTGATTGAACCGGCCATTGCCGGCCACGAACTTTTTCAGTGAAATCGGGCGGCCGTGCCCCGGGTAAATCATTCGGACACCGGTTTCTGCTATGCGCTGCCAGCTGGCAACGATAAGCTCGGGCTGATCGGCGAACGGCGGAAAAAAGCATCCGGGCAAAACATGAAAGATGCTGTCGCCAACAAAAACCGCTTCTCGACCGACACGCACACACAACGATCCTGAAGTATGCCCGGGTGTGTGAAAAAATTCAAGTTCACTCCCCCCAAGCGGGCATTCAAGGCTGTCTCCGATCTCAAGATCGACAGCGAAACCGGCGAATCTGATGCAGTTGTGAAACAGCCGGCAGCCCAACCATGAGACCGGCCTGGAAAACCACATCGTGCCGCGCGGCACCGGACTGGCACCTTCCCTGAGATTGGCAGCTTCGATCTGATGTGCGACAATGACCGCGTCAGGAAATTTCTGTTTGAGAGCACGAATACTGCCAACATGGTCGTAGTGCGCATGCGTGACTACTATATAGCGCACCTCAGCCATGTTTACGCCGATCGATAGAGCCTCAACGAACCTCTGTGGCCGACAGCCGAGACCGCCATCGATTATTGCAGCTTCGTCGCCAGAAATTACGACATAAGCATTGGCATTACCAAGAAACAGTTGTCTGATAGTAATTTTTTCTGCCAGCATTTTATAAAACCTGCCAGACCGGCAATTTATCGGCCTGGCAGGCAACTTTCCAGAGATGCGTAGTCAAACGTTATTTTCTCAGAACAAAGACGTGTGCAGGCTCGTTATTCGGATCGAGCTCGATATAGTTCTTCGAACCGTACCAGAGATAGCGCCGGTCGGTCAGCAGATCATGCATCTGGTAACCCTGTTCAGGGGTCAGGCCATACTGTTCGAGCGGTACGTGCACAAAAGACGAGTGCCTGATGTGCGGGTCGAGGTTTACCACAACCAGAATATGATCGTCGCCGCAGGATTTGCCATAAAACATTATGCGGTCGTTGTCAGCTTCGAAAAACTTGAGGTTGTCGTATTCCTGCAACGCCGGATGCTCGCGGCGAATCTGATTGAGTCTGGTGATCAGATCGCAGATGTTGCCCGGAGCGTTCCAGTCGCGGGTTCTGATTTCGTACTTGTCGCTGTGCATGTACTCTTCTTTGCCTGGCACGGGAATGCCCTCACAGAGTTCAAAACCCTGAAAGATGCCATAAACAGTCGATAAAGTAGCGGCGAGAACAGCTCTGATCTTGTAGGCCGCTCGCCCACCACCCTGCAGAAAGGTCGGAAAAATATCGGGTGTATTGGTAAACAGATTGGCACGATAAAAATCCGACTCTGGCGGTGTGGTCAGCTCAGAGAAGTATTCAACGAGTTCAGCGCGGGTATTGCGCCAGGTAAAGTAGCTGTAAGACTGCGTAAACCCGAGCTTGGCCAACGCCTTCATGACTCTCGGCCTGGTAAAAGCTTCTGACAAAAAGATTACATCGGGATACTTCTGTTGCACTTCGGCAATTACCCATTGCCAGAAGGCAAATGGTTTGGTGTGCGGATTGTCGACTCTGAAAATCTTGACGCCACGGCGGGCCCAGAACAGGAAAATGCGCAGCATTTCCTTCCAGATGCTTTTGTAATCGGCCGATTCAAAGTTGATCGGGTAGATATCTTCGTATTTTTTCGGCGGGTTTTCTGCGAACTTGATGGTACCGTCGGGTCGTTTACTGAACCAGTCTGGATGCTGTTTAAGATATGGATGATCGGGCGAGCAGTTAATGGCAAAATCAAGTGCGATTTCGATTCCATGCCTTGCTGCTGCTTCGACCAGTTCGGCAAAATCGTCGAAGTTGCCGAGGGCTGGTTCTATCGCGTCATGACCGCCCAGATGATTACCGATTGAATAGGGGCATCCAGGATCACCGGGTGCACAGGTCAGACTGTTGTTCGGACCTTTGCGTTTGCTGAATCCGACCGGGTGAATCGGCGGAAAATAAAGGACATCGAAGCCCATCGCAGCAATATGCGGCAACCGCTTGATGACATCTTTGAATGTGCCATGTTTGCCAGATTCGAAGCCGCATGAGCGCGGAAAACACTCATACTAGGCGGCAAAACGTGCGCGCACGCGATCGACCTGCAGGCAGAAAGTCGGGCTTTCGACACGACTGGCCGGGTCAGGGTTCTGTGACAGCAGTTCGACAAGGCGATCATTGCTGAGAATATGCCATTTCTGCAGGTCATCGCTCTCTTTCTCAGCCTTCGCCAATGCCTTTTTGAGCTGTTCGCGCCCGACCGGCGTCAGCCATGAACCGTAAGCTCTGGCTTTGGCGATGCCTTCAAGCAGATCAGAAGAAAAATCTGTCGCTGCCTCGACTTTTTTGCGTGTATCAGAGATCCAGCTGCCATAGTCTTCGCAATAAGCGACTATCCTGTATTCATAAATGCCAATCTGGTCGACTTTGAAGCTGGTTTCCCAGAGATCGAGACCGGGGTTGCTGCAACGCATTTCAACCTTGTTCCAGTTTTTCTTCTTCTGGTGGTGGTATTCGACCCATACGGCAATCTTGTCATGACCATCGCGGAAAATATCGGCGATAACTGGCACTTCATCACCAGCTTCGCGTTTGAGCGGGTAGAGACCGGCATCGACCGTTGGCCTGACGTTCTCTATCAATATGCGTTTGCGGTTTCTGGTCATGTTATTTCCCCTTGATCAGTGACTTGTAAAGATCGACGGTTTGTGCAGCGATGGATTTCCAGCTGAAAGTTTCTTCGACGCGGCGGCGGCCGGCTTCGGCCATGCTCTTGCGTTTCTGCGGATCGGCCATCAGTTTATTGATTTCATTGGCGAGATCACGCGCAAAAACATCGGGCTTGAGCGCTTCGAATGGCGATTCATTCATCTGTTCGAGCGAAACGAGTTTGCCGGTGACGTTATCGATGACGACTTCTGGAATGCCGCCCACAGCGCTCGCCACGACAGGTGTGCCGCAGGCCATCGCTTCGAGATTGATTATACCGAAAGGTTCATAGATCGAGGGGCAGCAGAAAACGCCGGCATGCGAATAGAGTTCGATCAGGGTTTTGCGATCGACCATTTCGCGAATCCAGTGAATATTGCTGCGATTCTGCGAAGCAGCTTTGACGCCTTCGGTCATTTCCTGCTCGATTTCAGGTGTATCTGGCGCGCCGGCGGCCAGAACGACAGGAATATCAGGGTTCAGATATTTGATCGCGTTAACCAGATGAATAATGCCTTTCTGGCGGGTTATGCGACCGACAAACAGCAGATAGGGAATCGCCGGTTCAAAACCAAAGCGCTTGAGATGCTCGGTCGACTCGGTCT